>DAONDW010000006.1:9277-19452 GCA_035402785.1 Methanothrix sp.
GAATATCTTTTTTGCAGAGCAAAGTTAATATCCGATACACAAATTTTATTATGGGATTCCAAATGAATGTTGAGATCACATCACTCCTGGACCAGGATGTCTATACTCAGAAAGGGATCTTTGCGGGCAGGGTGGAAGATGCTGTCCTGGACCCTGAGAACGGCGTGGTGAGCGGCCTGGCAATCAGAGATGTGAACCGGGACCTCTTTGACCAGAAGGGCAAGGGAATCATAATACCATACCGCTGGGTTATCGCTGTTGGAGATATCATCATCATACGGCATCTGACCAGAAATGCAAAGGAAGAGCGGAAAATCGAGTAGCTGGGAGATCTACTCAGGCCTGCGTGCCCGTGCGCCCCTGGCAGTGAGGGCAGACGGACGCGGATTTAAGAAAATACTGGAGAGCAGGAAAAAGCCTTATGACATAGATTTTGCCAGGTCCATGGTGGCTTCAGTGGAGAGCTTCTTCTTGGATTTTGGCGTAAATCCATCCATGGCTTATACGTTTTCAGATGAGATCAGCCTGATCTTCTTGGAGGCGCCATTTGCCGGACGGGTCGAAAAGATCGACTCGCTGGTCGCAGGCTTTCTCTCCGCTTCTCTGTCCAATAACATGAATCGTGTGGTCTCAATGGACTGCCGCATAATTTCCCTTGGGATATCTGAAATTAGAGACTATCTTTCTGAGCGGCAGGACGAGGCCTGGAGAAATCATGTATTCTCATATGGCTTTTTTCAGCTTATAGAAGAAGGCCTTGATGCTGGCCTGGCCATGCAGAAGCTTCGCGGCCTGTCTGAGGCCGAGATCCATGAGCTTGTGTTTCAAAAGGGCATAAACCTGGCCAGGACGCCTGTCTGGGAGAGGCGCGGGATTATGGTATACCGCAAAGATGGAATAGTGACATCAGATTGGCAGCCGCCGCTCTTTTCCTCAACAGAGGGAAAAGGGCTTTTGGAGCAGATATTTTGCCTCGATGGACAAGCGATAGACCATGATCAAAGCTGCGAGAAGAGGCCGCAAAAACAGGCTTTGAGAAGAGGCTGCGAAAGGAAGCAATGATAGGAACATAGGGCGTAAGCCGCAGCGAAAGACAGGCAAAAGACGGACTCAAAGGATAAAAGCTATATGTACTGAATCAGAATAATCGCCAATTGGTGTGATTAAAATGACTCGATCATCAACGATGATGCTCTTGATAGTCCTTTTTGGGATGACTGCCATCTCATCAGGCTTCCTGAATGATGGATACGTTGCGTCCAGCGGTTCAAGCGCAATGGCTCAGTACTTTACGGATCCGATATTCTTTACCAAGGTTCCCGAAAGTCAGCCACTTACATTCTATACGCCATACATAATTAATATGAGCTATTATCCTGCCTATTCTGTGCAGTCGCAGTTTGAAAACAGCTCTATAACCGCCTTGCCACTGCAGCCTTTCAATAAATGGGCAACATCCTCGAACTTCATTCAGGGGTCGTCCTCTGTTAAGGTCTACAGCAATGGCGTCTGGACAAATGTGTAAAAAAGCACTGTGCGAATGCTCCCCGTCCTGAATGGCGGGGCTTATATCGTTTTTATGAAGAGGTTGCCACACAGATTTCAGAATTTTTATAATCCTGGGACGGCAGATCGACAGGATGCTTCCAGACGGACTTGATCTCATTGGAGGCCTCATAGCCCTATCTGGAGCATTGATCGTCATGATTCAGAGATTTGAATAGATATCGTGGACCTCGGACTGATCAAGGATATAATCATCTCAGGCTACGGAAATGTGGAGGTGAATATGTTTCTGACATACAAGGCCTGCCCTCTCGTCAGCAATCTCTCCAGCCGGATACGACGTCGCGTGGAAGGCCTGCCAGGAATTCGGCAGGCAAGTGCAGAGAGAGGTACTGGATGAGCCTTAGAACTGGGACCAGTTTATCATGCATCAGAAGGCGAGGGCATTGAAAGCGCCCGGCAAAGCCAGGGACTGTAAGCCAGAGATGAGATGCTGAATTTCCAGGAAACGATTATCTGGGCGCAATCCGGGTGGCATCAAATCTGCTGCAACTGTCCTGAAGCAGCATCTGCATCCTTTTCCAGTGGCTTCCCCTCCAGTAGATCTTCTGGCAGTCCCGGCAGCGCCACCTCGGCATATCTTCAGGAAAGCCAATCAAGACATCCAGAGGACCGTTGCACAGAGTGCATCTGACTGGATCAAGCTGCAGGGATATGCCAGATGCAGCCATCTCCTGAAGCTGCCAGGTGACATCTGAGGATCTGATGAGAATACATGGCACATTCGCAGCTTGACAGGCTCGAAATAATTCTCTGTCCCTGGTGATGATCGTCCTGCCTTCTTTTTTTGCCTGGCGCAGGAGATCGGAATCGCTCTTGCCACAGGGATTGGCCACATCCTGTCCCACGAGCCTCAGCCACCTTCCGAGGCGCATGAGCATCAAATCCACCAAAAAGCGCGGCCCTGCATCATCAGGCATTTCAGGTCTCCAGAACTTCTTTTTATGTACTCCATACGCAACTATTTAACGATTGATCTCGGACGCATCTCTCATGAAAAAGGCGATGAGCAATGTGGATGTGGCTGCTATGGCGGCGGAGCTGTCTGACCGAATCGTTGGCGGCTTCATGGGCAAAGCCTATCAACAGTCCTCGGACAGAATCTGGCTTTCGGTCCAGTCTCCATCCGAAGGCAGGCTGGATTTGCTGCTCGTGGCCGGAAAAAGAATCAATATCACAAAAATGGAGCGTCCGGCATCCAAAACGCCTCCTCAATTTCCTACGATGCTCAGGAACCGCCTTTCCGGTGGAAGAATTGTGCAGGTCCTGCAGCACGACTTCGACCGCGTCCTTGAGATTGCAGTGGAGAGGAGTGGTTCGCGTCACTATCTGGTAGTCGAGCTTTTCCCAAAGGGAAGCATGGTGCTGCTCGATGAGAACCACGTAATCCTCTCCATGCTAAAAAAAATGGTCTATCGGGGCAGCAAGATGGCTGCTGGAGAGAAGTATCTCTATCACCCTGGACAGCTCGACCCTCGGACCATATCCCTGCCCGATCTATCAGCCTGGCTTTCTTCAGCAGGTCAGGATCTGGTCAGGTCTCTTGTGAGGGGCCTGAACATGGGCGGAACCTATGGCGAGGAAGTCTGCCTGCTGGCAGGTGTGGACAAGAACAGGCCTGCTTCACAACTGGATGCTGCAGAGCTGGAGAGGGTGCATCGGGCTTTGCAGCAGGTTTTCCTGGATGAGACCTTCGATCCGCACATCGTTTTTGAGGATGGCCAGCCAGTTGATGTCGTTTCAAGGCCGCTCAAGATTTACGAGGGACTGGAAGTCAGGCACTATGCAACCTTCAGCGAGGCCCTGGATGTATTTTTTGTCGAAAAAGAGACCGAAACAGAGGCGAAAAAGGATCCTCTGGAGCGCAGAATCGAGCTGCAGCGAGCGGCTGTGGCTGAGTTCGAATCCCAGGAAAGGATGCTAGTCGCCAGGGGCGAGCAGGTCTATCAGATCTATGGCAGCGTTGAGCAGATCTTAAAGGTGATAGAGCAGGCACATGAGAAGGGCTTCTCATATAACCAGATTTGGGAGAGGATCAGCGGCTCGGATTTGCCTCAGGCCAGAGCCATTCTCAGCATGGATGGTCAGGGAGAGATGAAAGTCCTGCTGGATGGAACTGAGCTTGAGCTGAATGCCTGCCTCACAGTTCCCCAGAATGCCCAGAGGTATTACGAGCGCGCAAAGGAGATGGCCAGAAAGGCATCTGGCGCCAGAGATGCTCTTGCCATCACCGAGGAGCTCAGGGCCGGAAAGGCGGCACCGAGAAAGACCAGGCAGGCATCGGTTCATAGAAAGAGAAAGCCAAAGTGGTATGAGAGGTTCCGCTGGTTCATCTCCTCAGACGGATTTCTGGTGCTTGGTGGAAGGGATGCAGACAGCAACGAGGAGATTTACACGAAATACCTGGAGAAGCGCGACTATGCAATGCATACCGACGCACCAGGTGCGCCGCTCACTGTGATCAAGACCGAGGGGATGGCTGTGCCAGAGAGCACTCAGCAGGAGGCGGCTCAATTTGCGGTCAGCTATTCATCCATCTGGAAGGGTGGACTTGCAGCAGCCGACTGCTATCTGATAAAAGGCGATCAGGTCAGCAAGACCCCGGAGCCTGGAGAATATCTCAAGAAAGGAGCCTTCGTCATTCGCGGGGAGCGCACTTATTTCAAGGACACGCCTCTGGGCCTGGCTGTGGGCATAGCTGAAGGCATTTTAATTGGAGGGCCGGTCTCAGCGATCAGGCCTAAAGCAGATCCTGTGGTGGAGATCGAGCCAGGAGAGCTGAATGCCGATGATCTGGCAAAGAAGATTTACAGGCTGTTTTCTGAGAAAGTGGAGGACAGAGCTTTTCTCAAAGCTGTGGCCTCGGTGGATCAGATTGTCCAATTCCTGCCACCAGGAGGCTCGGGGATGAAGGAAGACTCATCCTGATGGCTCTGACCGAAAAAGCTACTGATTCGCTTCAATAATATGCCTGATCTCCACTGCCACGCCTCTTCTCGAGGCCTTCATCTCCCAGCCGGACATCTTTGCTCTGCCAATGCCAAAGGCCCGAACACCTGCAATTATCACCTCGTCTCCAGGCCGTATCTGCTCATCTGCGTCCACCACGCCCGGTGCCAGCAGCGAACCCTTCGGCAGGAAGTCACCTATGCGGACGATATAGCTGCCCAGGGGCTCGAGTCTCTTTGCTCCTTCAAGGGAGAGGGCAATCGTGCCATTTGGAGTCGTGGCTGCGAGGGGCTTTTTCTTCTCGTCCTGGATCTCTCTGCCTCTCACAATGATCTTTCCTGAGAGAAGGAGATCTCCTGCGCCCTTTCCGAAGCAGAAATCCGCATGAGCCCGGTAGCGCAGGAGGCGCAGGTCAGGCAGGCGGATTGCATCCCGGCAGGCCTCGGAGACAGCTTCAGAGAGGCGGGCCAAAGCCGTGCCATTGGTGCCGCCGCCTGTGTAAGTTGCATCAAGGCCGCTGTCTCTTACAGCTTCTTCAAGCTCTCCATCAAGGTGGGCAACGATTCTCGAATAATGGTTCTTTTTGAGATAGGCCTCCAGGCAACTGACGAGCCAGGCTCTTTCTTCTCTGTCCCAGCGGCCAGTGACGGGAACATCATAGCTGGCTGCTGGATAGGCATCCTCAAGCTCGCGCGGGACCAGGGCCAGGGGAGAGGTCAGTATAAGCTCATGCAGATAGCGGCGGTGGCCTCCTACCGCCTCGGAAAAGAGCCGGTGGGATCTGGAGAGCGAATAGGGCTTTTTCGCAGAGCATGGCAGGAGAAGCAGCACATCGCTCTTCGGGGAAGAGTAGCGATTGATCACGCGCCCGGCAAAGCGTGTGACCTCCACCCTAAAAAGCGATTCAGAGCAGTTGGCATAGAAAGTGCTCCTGCGGATGGTGGGAGTTCTCTTCTCAAGGTACTGGTGTTCTGCATCAAGAAGCCTCATGGCAGTTGTCTGCTCAGGCGTCACCCGCACCTGCCGCTCGACATACTCCCTCATGCCCTCAGAGCGTATTGCCTGTCTAACGGCGAGAAGCTCTTCATCGAGCTTTTGCACATTGTGAGCTATGAGAAGTTCCTTTGTGATGCCGCTATCTGCTATTTGCCTGCAGCTTTCGCAGCGGCAGGGCAGCTCAGGTATATCCTCAGCATTCCAGACTCCGTCTCTCGTGTGATAGCGACCCAGGAGGCCGTCAGCCACCATGCGAATTGAATCCAGAAGGTCCAGTCCCAGATAGATCAGCAGGGCCAGGTTGGCAGGTGTGGCCAGGGCCGGGGCGTAAAGAGCTGTATCCGGGGCGATTGCCTCTCGCACGCCGGTAATGGCAGCCACCAGGTCTCTTGGGTTTTTCAGGGCGCTGGCATTCCCCAATACATAGACATCCGCCTTTTCAGGCATTTTCGAGCTGAATGGGTGAACCATGACTCCTTTGGGGCCAGAGATATCCATGGGCGGCAGCTCTGCGGCTGGCTCAAAGCGCAGAGCTGATGGAACATAAGGCATTATAACAAGCTTCTTTTGCTCTCGCAGCTCCCCGACTGCTCTTAAAGCCTCGTCCATTGAAGCGTAACCGTAGACGCTGCCTGCTGATATGTAATCGTCTTTGCTGATCATGGCGGGAGTGCTGATCTGTTGCTCGAAAAGGAGCTTTCCCATGCGAGCCGGGCCGTCGCGACGGAGAACCTCAAAGTACTTGGTCATTGCTAATGTGCCTCACTCTATGATCTGTGTGGCTTTATCATATCAACTACCCACCCTAAAGGGAGGAGCTTGAGTTAATTTGATTCCAGTTTTGGAACTGACCTCATAGGCCAGCTTCATCTTCTGAGGTCGGTTGATACGACCTCTGCTGATTATCCTTTCGCAGGATAATTGCCAGATGAATTTCCAAGGATATTCAAAGAGGCGTTGACATCTGCATTGATGAGGATTCCGGTTACGCTCTGGAATAGCCTGTGTAGAGTTCCTGGTTATAGAGGATCCTGGACTGCTGACACAGTGTTCGCACTGACCGATACTGGCCTTTTCCAGCTTCATTCGGTTGGTTGGCGAGAACACGTTTGCATATTTCTCACAATATTATTATCATTACTTGCTGTTTGCGCAAAAATCCATGCGAAAGGAACTGGCTAAGATGGAGGATGTCAGGGCGGTCTTCACAGGCGTCTTTGTTCGGTTCGGAGAGAAAAATGGGGTTTTTCGCTGTTTCGAGTGGGTGCAACTGAGGCAGAAATCCTCCCTGAGAGAATCATGCCGTCAGGACTGAAGTTGATAACCGTCCAGCTTGCCGGTTTCTTGATTTGCCCATTAGATCTCGTTTAGAGATAACTTAAAGTTAGCCACCAGACACAGAGAAGAACCGATTTGTTTTCCCATAATTGTCTCGAAAAATTGATTTCCCATAAGCAGCATGAGATGAAGAGATGAAACGCTATTTTGACCTGAATCTGCCCGCCGGCCTGGAGGGGCTGGCAGACCTTGCTTTGGATCTGCGCTGGACTGTGCGGCAGACCACTGACAGGATCTGGGAAACATTGGATGCTGACGCATGGGAGAGGACAAAAAATCCATATTTAATACTTCAAAATGTCTCTCTGGCGCGATTGGAGGAGGCTGCAGAAAACGAGGAGCTGAAAAAGGAGATCTCTTCATGGCAGATGAAAAGGTCTCAACTTTTAGAGGAGGCCAGCACACAATCTCTGAAAAACGACTTTTCTGTGGCCTATTTCAGCATGGAGTTCGGCCTGTCCGAGGCGTTGCCCATTTATTCCGGAGGATTGGGCATCCTGGCAGGCGACCACCTCAAGACAGCGAGCGACATGGGGATAGCAGTCACAGGAATTGGACTGCTCTATCAACAGGGCTACTTCCGTCAGCTTTTGAGCGAAGACGGCTCTCAGGTCGAGGCATTTCCTTACAATGACCCGGAGACCCTGCCTATCATTCCGGCCAGGGATCAGGATGGTTCGAGGTTGAGGATTAAGATCAACCTCCCTGGCAGACATCTCATCCTGCGAGTCTGGCAGGCCAATGTCTGCAGGGTGAACCTCTATCTTCTCGACTCGAACGATCCCATGAACAGCCCCTGGGACAGAGCGATCACCGCCAATCTCTATGCCCCAGGACAGGAAAGGAGGCTGATTCAGGAGATAGTTCTTGGAATCGGCGGCTGGAAGGTCATAGAAAAGCTGGGTCTGAACCCAGATGTCTGCCATTTGAATGAAGGACATGCAGCCTTTGTGGTCCTGGCCAGGGCTTACAGCTTCATGAAGAAGACCGGCTCATCTCTTCCGGCTGCTCTGTGGGCAACGAGGGCTGGAAACGTCTTTACAACTCACACACCTGTTGAGGCGGGATTTGATCGTTTCAGCCGGTCTCTGGTGGAGAAATATGCCAGGTATTATTCAGACCTCCTTGGAATCTCCCTTGATGATCTTATGGCCCTTGGTGGCGCAGATGCGAAAGGCAGCAGATCGGGACGCGAAGGTCCAGTATGTGGAGGAGAAAACCCGGAAGGCGGAGAGAATGGAAAGCCATTTACAATGGCCATTTTGGCCCTGAATGGCTGCAGCCATGCAAACGGAGTCTCCCGGCTGCACGGGCAGGTCAGCCGCAGGATATTTCAGTCGAGATTTATGCGCTGGCCTGAGATAGAGGTGCCCATCGGCTATGTGACGAACGGCGTTCACATACCAACATGGGACTCGCCCGCCGCCCAGAAGCTGTGGAGCCTGGCCTGTCCGGGCGGATGCGGGCCTGAAGGAATCGACCATCAAAAGAATGGCATCAGCAGGATGAGCGATGAGGAGCTGTGGTGCTTTAGGTCAGAGGCCAGAAGGGATCTGGTGGAATATGTTCGCCGCCGCCATGTGAGGCAGATGCAGGAAAGAGGGGCCAGCGAGCAGCAGCTCAGGCTTGCAAGACACATCCTGGACCCAAATGTCCTCACCCTGGGCTTCGCCCGCCGGGCCACGGCCTACAAGCGCACCGATCTGCTTCTCAAAAATCCTGAAAGGCTTGTCTCCATTCTCACCAACAGCGAGCGGCCTGTGCAGCTCGTCATGGCCGCCAAGGCCCATCCGTCTGACGGAGCTGGAAAGGAGATGGTCAGGCAAATGGCCAGATTTGCCGCAAGGCCGGATGTCTCAGGACATGTCGTCTTTTTGTCAGACTATGACATCGATCTTGCACAGCATCTGCAGCCAGGCGTCGATGTCTGGATCAATACGCCTAGAAGGCCCAACGAAGCCTGCGGCACGAGCGGCATGAAGGTGCTGGCCAACGGTGGCCTCAATCTCTCCAATCTCGATGGCTGGTGGGCTGAGGCCTATGACCCTGAGGTTGGATGGTGTCTTGGAGACGACATTGAGCACAACGAGTCAGGCAGGGATGAAGAGGAAGCCATGATGCTCTACAGGCTCCTTGAGGAGAAGGTCGTGCCCCTCTTCTACGAAAGAGATGCATCAGGCATATCGAAAGGCTGGGCTGCGAAGGTCAGATCCAGCATGAGCCGCCTCACGCCTCGCTTCAGCAGCGATCGCATGATGCAGGAGTATGTCGATAGGATCTATCGGCCTGCAGCTCTGGCTTACAGGAAGAGATCTGATAATGGTGCAAAGCTCGCTGTGGATCTCTCAGCCTGGCAGCAGAGGCTGGATGAATGCTGGGCAGACCTGCGATTTGGAAGGCTTTTCATCAACCGGGAAGGCGAATTTTTATGCTTCTCTGTTGAAGCCTATCTGGCACAGCTCTATCCAGATGATATTGCAGTTGAGCTATTTGCCGATCCACTGCCTGCTGTGGCGGGATCAAACACAAATGCCGGTTCAGGTCAAAGCGAAGCAGACAGCAGCGGAGCATCCAGAGGAGCATATCAGGAGAGAGGCCCTGAAAAGATAGTCATGCAAAGGCAGGGCCCCATCTCAGGTGCTGTGAACGGGTTCATCTATTCTGCAAGAGTTGAGGCGAAAAGAGCCGCAGAAGACTACACGCCCAGAATTGTCCCCTGCAACCAGCAGGCATTCATCCCCATGGAAGAGGCGCATATCCTGTGGATGAAATAAAAATGTCACAATGATCTGCATGCTCTGCTGAGCTTTCATGCGAAATTGATGCAAAAAAGGGCTCAAGAGGCAGAGGTGGCGGTCCCTGTGCCTGGAGTGACATCGATGAATGGCATTCCCACGGTTGCACTCGGCAGCCGTCCGTCCCATTTATCGATGGCCGCTCTCTGAGCCTCAATCTTTCTCAGCTCCACAAGCTCTGGTGTGAGCGCAGACTTCTGCCTCTCAAGTGCGCGGGCCTCCGCATCGGCCTTGACGTAGGTCATATTGGCCTCTATGAGAGTCCTCTGATAATCCCTCTCTGCCTTCAGCTTCTGCTGCTCAGCAGTCACCTTGGCCTCAATTGCATCCTTGAATGCGGGCGAGAACTCGAAGTTGATTATGGCGATATCCTCGACATCGATGTGCGACTTGGAGAGCCTCTGGGTGAGAAGCTGCTGAATCATGTCCTTGACAGCGCCTCTGTTGGTGATCAGCTCTTCAGCGCTGAACTTTGCAGTGCTGGCTTTGACCACCTCCTGGACAGCAGGCTGGATGATCCTGTCTGCAAAT
>DAONDW010000007.1:0-3156 GCA_035402785.1 Methanothrix sp.
GGAGATGTTCTTGATAGCTATGGTGCTGCAATCGATAAAGACCTGCAGCGTCGGCTGGATGCGATGGCAAAGGACGGAAGAGATTATCATCCTTTTTTGGGAGATGTCTACGATGCTGCCAGGGAGTTCGTGATGAGAGGTGGACGGAGGCTTTCTGCATGCAGCACCCTCATAGTCTATCGAGGACTTGTAAGCGAAAATGAATACAGGGATTATGAATATGATCCAAGGATCATGGGCATCTGCTCTGCAATTGAGTTCTACAGGCACAGCATCCTCATTCATGATGACATAGTGGATGCAGAGGAGAAGAGAAGAGGCGGAGACACTCTGCACCGCATCTTCGCCAGAGGGCTGTCGGAATCCTTTGGCGCTGGCTCAGCCATGTTTGCAGGAAACATCCTTTATGCTCTCTCTATCGACTCGGTACTGCGATCAGGATTTCAGGCAGAAAAGACTGTAGAAGTCGCAAAGCTGCTCGCCTCAGAGTTTCGGGCAGTAAATGAGAGTCAGATTCTGGATATGCTCTTTGAATACAAAAATCCGGGCGTCCAGGAGTGGGAGGTAATGGCCGATCGCAGGGCTGCGTCGCTCTTCAAAGCCTCAATTCTATCAGGCGCAATTTTGGCATCTGCAACAAAAGAGGATCTGAAGCTACTGGCTGGCGCTTCCAGGCACATAGGATTTGCCTTCGATATTCAGGATGACATCATCGACACCTTTGCCACCGAAGAGCAGTATGGCCGGGTCCCCTGTGGGGACATCGGCAAGAGGAAAAAGCCTCTGCATGTCATACTGGCCCTGCAAAAGGAGCCGCGTCTTGCGGAGATTATGCAGAAAGGACGCCAAATAAAGAGAGACGAGATTGAGCTTGTGCAGAGTCTGATCCGGGGCAGTGGCGCATTGGATGAGGCCAAGGCAATCTCCAAAGAGCACGCCGACAGGGCAAAAGAGATGATCATCCAGACGAAAATGAGGCAGGAGGCAAAGGATTTCTTTACCTCGTTTATCGGCTTTGTGGCAGACAGTCTGGACTGGTACAGATAGATCTTGCAGACAATGGGCCACATATAGCTGGCAAGGATCGCGGGCAAGAATTGCGGGCATAGGCAAATGGCATTGATAACTGAGAATGTAACGGATATGAAGAAGGCAAAAGCATGAAAATCCTGGCAGTGATTGGCAGCCCCAGGAGGGGAGGCAATACCGAGGTAATGGTAGAAGAGATTTTGCAGGGAGCTGTGAATAACGGCCACAGTTTTGAGACGCTGCGTCTCTACGACTATGAGATCCTGCCATGCCTCGACTGCCGGGGCTGCAAAAGGGCTGAAGGCGGCTATCGTTGTGTGCTCGCTGATGGAATGAATGAGATCTATCCCATGCTCGAATGGGCAGATCTGATAATATTCGGCACGCCTGTTTACTGGTACGGACCCACAGCCAAGATGAAGCTATTGATAGACCGGCTCCGGCCTTTTATCGCAAGCCGCAAGCTGGAGGGCAAAAAGGGCATGCTGGTAGTGCCCTCTGAGGAGGGGAAAGACTGCTGCGGGCCACTTCTGCAGATGTTTGCCATGTCCTTTGGCTATCTTGGAATGAAAGAAGGAGAGAACATGCTCTCCCAGGCCTATGAGAGAGGAGAGATACGAAAAAAGCCGGAGGAACTGGAAAGGGCAAGAAAGATAGGAATGATGCTGTAGATTGCGCATGACTGTCCACAGACGATCCCATTGTTGCTCATGCTCTTTTCAGTGTCCTCCGACGAAACATTCATCTTAAATGATGTGGATCATCGGAATAGGTGTTTTCTGTGTCGTGCATCAAATACATTCCTGTCTGGCTTGCAGCCCTGCTACTGGTCTGCGCCCTCATGCCCGTATCGATATCGCAATCCGAGCAGCCTGGCTGCTTCGAGATCAAAAATGTCTCCAGCGAACTTTATGCACTCACACCCGCTCTTCCGATTGTGGAATGCCTCTATCTGACCAAAGACGACTCAGCTCTGGAGGATGATTTGGGCATAGTCCGTGAGGGATGCATGATGCCGATTTACAGGAGATTTATAGTGGGACAGGGTACAGATTCCAGGATCATCAGCAGCGCTGAGCAGTTCCGCCTGACGTTCGCCCCGGTGCAGAGCAAAGAGGAGGCCCTCGCCTTTGCAGTGGCGCTGACGGACTCCTTTGCGCTCTATGATACAACCGTTCCGGAGGGCTACTTTAAAACAGCGTCCCAGGTCACGCCAACATATGCAGAGGATACGAAGGAAGGATATGCAGTCCATCTGTTCGAGATCCAATCCTGCGGTTGCGGCTCTCATCCTTACTATGCAGTTGATTATCTGGTCACGGGAGACGGCAATGTGACTGAGACTCATAGGGAGGAGGTCTTCAACAGCAACTATAGCATCTGCGTGGATTGAGATATCTTATTTTCTCTTTTCAAGGATGCCCTGCAGGAATTGGTTTGCCATTTGCATGTACATGTCTCTTGTCATCAGGTCACGGCTGACTGCCGAAAGGGTCTCAGGCATCATCCTGCCAGTTGTCGCCAATTGCCTTCCAGCCTCTTTAGCTGCATCAAGGACATCTCTGACTGGCAGGCCCATATCGAGCATAGGCTTGAGTGCCTCACCATGAGGTCTGAGAAGCGCTCCGGCAAATTCAGCATGGGCATTTCTGCAGTAGGCATTGATATGCACCAGAAGGGGATCGAAGTTGTCCATTTCCCAAAAGCCGCAGTTGGAAACAAGCACAATCTTGCTCTTCAACACATCATCCTGTAGAGGATGTCTGATATGACCGTCCCGGATCTCAAACATCGGCTTGACCTGAGCCACAGTCCGGTCCAAAAGCGTCTTCAGAGGGCCGGTGATGCCGTCGCAATAGACCGGAGAGGCGAGGATGAGCAGATCCGCAGCTCTAATTTTTGGATCAAGCCAGGTCATATCGTCCTCCTGGGCGCACCTGCCGCCAGTCCTCAGCCAGCAACTGAAATCACCAAGACAGGGATTGATTTTGAGATCGGAGGTATAATAGAGTTCGACTTCGACACCGGCTTCTCTCAGCCCTTCCAGAAAGGAATCGAGGATCAGTGCGGTATTCCCTTTGTCCTTTCTGGGACTTGAGTTTATGGCAATAGCATTCATAAATATCC
>DAONDW010000007.1:3256-6020 GCA_035402785.1 Methanothrix sp.
GTTTGAGCCAGACGGCATCTGAAACAAAATCCATATATACAATCATTGAAAATTCAGCAGCCATTGAGAGGCAGTGGACATGAAAATTGCTCTTGTAGGCGGGACCGGAGATATCGGGACGGGCTTTGCCGTCCGTTGGGCAGCAAATCACGAGATCATCATTGGCTCCAGAAAGGCGGACAGAGCCGAGCAGAGCGCCAAAGACACGTTAAAAATCCTGAATCAGCAGGCCAATGTCTGGGGCACGGACAACGGCAGCGCAGTTGCAGCAGCGGATGTGGCAGTGCTCTGTGTTCCATACGAGCACCTCGCATCGGTTACAGGGGATTTGAAGGGCGCTTATGGCAGTCAGCTTGTGATTTCGCCAATTGTACCTATGGGCTACAACGGCAAGTTCTTCCAGTATCATCCGCCTGCTGAGGGAAGCGCTGCACTTCAGGCGAGAGCCATGCTGCCTGAGGGAATAAAGATGGTGTCTGCTTTTCATACCATCAGCGCCGCAGCATTGCAGGACATGAGCCGAGAGCTGAAGGCTGATGTGCTCCTGTGCAGCGATGATGCAGAGGCCCTTGAGACGGTGATTGGCCTGGTCAGGGAGATCAGGAGCTTGCGGCCCATTAAGATCGGACCCCTTGCAGCGTCTTCACTTGTGGAGGCACTCACTCCAATGCTGCTCAATGCCTCTCGAAAAAACAAGATCAAAGATGCAGGCATTCGCATAGTGTCTGAGAGAGGCGAACAATGAAAAAGGAGGCCTGGACGCCTCTTTTCCATTGATGCTTTTTCATAGATGTATTCGTAGTTGTATCCCTCGATGCGTACCTCGCAGCTTTTGCCAGGGGCGTTCATGCGCGCCTGTTGCCAAAAAAAAATAAAATCGTGACCTATCGCATGCCCGGAAAGGATGAAACAAAAGACAGAAGCTCCAGGAAGGTGCCGAAATCATTTCTGACCGACAGGCAGATGCAGGTTCTGAGGCTTCGGTTTTTGGGCCACACTCAGGAGGAGGTGGCGAGGATCACAGGCACCACCCGCGCCAACGTCAGCAAATTGGAGCGCAGGGCCCATCAGAATATAATTGTGGCCAGACAAACCATGCATGACTGGATGAAGGTCCAGGCACCGATAATCTCTCAGATACCTGCTGGAACAGATGTCCTGCGGGTGCCGGAACTGATCTTTCGCCAGGCTGACCTGGCAGGCATTCATCTTCCCACCAATTCAATAGACCTCATAGTCCTGCTCAAGGCCAAAGCACCATATCTCTTCAAAAAGCAGAACCTGCCAATGGATGTGGCCATCTTCATTACAGGCAAGGGCGAGATCCTGCTCATTGACGAGATCTGATCTCCTTCGCCTTATCGAACAATTGACGGAGAATATGTTCATTGCTCCTTGCATAATCAAACGGCGGGCTCATGATTGACGGAGAGTAGACTGACACGCCATCGAACCGGCAGAGCGTGCCCTCGCACTCGATGGCATCGATGACGCCCGGAAGGACCACGCTCGACAGCATTGTCATGGGACAGGGAAAGGCGTCAACGCTGATGATGGGCATCTCAGCCAGGTGCTCGGCACAGGCTGCTGGAAGAATGGCATCCATGTTGGAGGAGACCAGCAGGGCTGCGTCTATATCCTTTTCTCTCAACAGATTCACGAGGGTAAACTCACCCGGATTGTATCGAGGATATCCGCGAGAAAAATCCAGGCCAAAGGGATAGCCATAGAGCGAGGATGCCGTCTGGCTGAAGCCCATCGTATTGCAGCAGTTCTTAAGCGTGCTGATGGTGAATTTCGTGAATCTGTTCAGCTCAGCAGCCAGACGAAATACCAGCTCAGCATTGCGGTGCTTTCCAGATGATGATGCAATTCCGCTTCCTGCATAAATGACGCCACAGTTGCAGCCTTTCATGATATCCAGAAGCCATATCATCTGGTCCACTGAAACGCCTGTGATCTCCTCTGCAAAAGGGTGAGGCCTTTTGCCATGCATCAGGGTGAGCAGGGATGAGAGAAGCTCAAAATCCGATCCAGGATTGATCTGAACATGGTAATCCGACATTTCCGCTGTGATGGATCTTCTCGGATCTATGGTTATGATGGTTCGATCGGATCTCCCTCTTCTGGTCCAGTAGCCTCTGGGATATATGGCATAACGGGACATGTGCCTTGGCATGGACTCCAGGGGGTTTGTGCCCCAGTAGACTGCCAGGTCGGATCTGATTTTGTTCTGGCCCGCAGTTGCGCCGACCTGCCCGGCCTCCTGGATGCCCATGGCTGCGGGGCCATCGCTGACCGATGTACAGGAGTCCACAACTGCTCCCAGATACTCTCCTAAAAGAAGTCCCTCCTTCATGGCCTCGCAGGCGATATCGCTGCCAAGAAATATGAGCGGACGCCTGGCCTGAACTAAGATTTGGGCAGCTTTCTCTATAGCCTCGTTCCAGGATGCTTTCCGAAATTCTCCTGTGGCTTCATGGCTCATTTCATCCCTGATGAGCGGCTCAAGAATGCGTCGCTTGCCTGTCACCTGCATGAATCTGGCTGTGCCCATTTTGCAGGCGTTTTTTATCGACAGCTCAAAACCGCATTCGCCATCAGCTTCATTTTTTTCGATGAACTCAATCTGAATGTCGTCGCAGCAGGAGGCGCAACCCGGGCAGATCGCATTTTTTATGGTCATAGCTCGCCTGAAATCAGATATGGTCGATTTTCCTGGATGCGCTCATCTCTCTGAGAATGGCTCTCGCACTCTGATGCG
>DAONDW010000007.1:6120-18666 GCA_035402785.1 Methanothrix sp.
CGCACTGAGCCATAGCTTCCTCCAAGCTTCACAGAATTCAGCCCTGAGGAGATGCCCTTTGCACTCCTTGCTGAGGAAAACACCCTGGAGTCCATCTCCCCCGTGGCCCAGGCATAATCCACACGCTCAAGCTCAACACCATCGGACAGAAGAACCAGATCCACCAGATGAACTGCTGAAACCTCTCCGATTCTAATGAACTCTGTCGGATCAAATTGCAGAAGCATTGTGGCGTTGCCTGCCGCAAGATCGCTTTGCAGCCTGATATCATCCAGCAACTCATTGTAGTCGTTGACAATTGTCCCGTCCAGCTCATATCTTCCGGGCTTGATGACTGTCAGATTCACACCAATTCCAATGACATTCGATGTCGTCCTATTGACATACTCACCTGTCAGATAGGCTGCGGGAGGCTGGAACTCGTTGGGACTGTAGTTGAGGGCGATGTCTCTGTCAAATCTGTCGATGTAAGTTCCATCCTGATCATAGAGTATCAGGTTTTTAATCTGCATAGGCCCGCACCTGCCATTTCTCCAGATCTCTGTGCCGCTGACATTGACTGAGACAATTCCGCTCCGGTTCAGCATAAAGCTGCGGTCCAATCCCTCTATCTTATTGCCGCTGCAATCGACGAGCTGGCCATTCAGCCTGTACTCTGAAGATGCAGTATTGTTTGCGCTGAGGTTTATGCCAAAGCCCAAAGACAGAGCATCAAATAGCCCATCGCCATCGCTGTCGCTGACGTTTTCCTCCGATAGCCCGGACAGCCTCGTTCCTGCAACTGTCACGCTCACAGGGATCTCAAAGCTGTGCTTGCCTGAGGCGATCTTGATGAATCCATCCATCCGTGCCACTGCAGTATGGGCTGGAATTCTGAGATTTGCCATCAAGCTTCCGTTCTCATTGCTCTTCAAGCTCGAAGGGCCGCTCGTCTCAATCCAGCTCCAGGGATGCTCAGCATATACCTTGACCCTGATTCTGAATGACTGGCCATCCATTGGCACATCATAGCCGTAAACCTTGATCTTCCAGGTGCCATTCTCAGGATTTGAGATTTCCAGAGGGCCCAGATCACCGGTATCGAGCAGTGCATCGTATGGCTTTCCTTCAGGTGTTTCGAGGACCATCATCAGCTCGCTCGTATTGGTCTGGTCATCGCTGTACAGATCGGCGGAGATCTTTTTCGTGCTGTTCGTGGCGTTTATTGAATACTCCCAGATCTCCTTGGATGGAGCAGTTCCTCTGACGTCTTCTGAGGTCGAGTTCTCAATCACTCCACTATAGTTGAGCCCATCCAGACGCCGTCCCATATTTAGGAGGCCAAAAGACATGTTCACACTCGACCCGGCGGCTGCAGCCTCCAGATTCCAGCGCTGCGGCTCTGTCTCCAGTTGAGAGCGCTCAGCCTTCAGATCAAAAGCCACTGGCTTTGAGGCATTCTCGCTGTGAATGGCAATGATCCATCTTCCAGACGACGGATTTTCAATTGTTTTTTCCTCCTGTCTCAGCAACAGGTCCCCACTGCGCTTTGACGATTCCTCAGCCGAGTAGTATTCGCTTGTGGGCGAGAGCAGGAATAGATCGAGATTTGCATCCTGCTGCCAGTTGAGAGAAGCCTGAAACTCTGCTGTCCCGGCTGCCATATCCAGGTAATAATAATCCCATCCGTTTCCAGAAAGCTCTCCAGTATTGTTTCCGAGACCCTCAGAGATCTCCAGTGGCTCTGCCACATTTACGAAAACTGGCACCGCCAGAAGGCTCTCATTTTCGTCCGAGATCTCAATTGTGCCATTATAGCTGCCTGGCCCGGCGTCCTGCGGCACAGAAATGGAGGCAGCAAACACAATCTGATCATTTGCCTGGATCTCATCAGCTAGGGGCTGAATGCTCAGCCAATCAGAGATATCTCCAGAAACCACCGTCTTGACGCCATAGAGAGACTGATTGCTGAAGAACACAAAACGCAGGTTCCAGTCATCGTCTCCAGGTGCCAGGGCATAGATCTTCTTCTGAGGTCGATCTGCGCCGCTGTCCAGCCCCACATAAACCCCCTTTCCTGCAGGCAGATAGGCCCAGCGCCCTGCAGTCCATGAATCAGGAATAACGCCACAGATCGGAGTATCATTTTGAAGAAGTTCATAGGATGCGAGGGCATCGAGCATTCCCGCTCCCTGATAATACTCCTCATAAGGATCGCCCTCTGATGTCACGAGCTTTGCTGCACCGCGGGTCATGGCTGCTTTGACTCCTGCTGCGCTGAGGTTCTCTCTGGCATGCAGCAGAAGCGCAGACAGGCCTGCTGCCACGGGAGTGGAGAGGCTGGTTCCAGACTCGCGAGCATAATAATCATCCACGTAAACTGGCCTGGACAGACCTGATGGAACTGTGGATATGATGTTCACGCCGGGTGCCACCACATCCGGCTTGATCCGATCGTCTCTGGTTGGCCCGGATCCGGAAAAGCTGGCCATGCGGCCATTGCTGTCTGCGGCACCGACGGTGATGACCTTCACCCCATCTCCTGGAGAGTCGATCAGCCCCGGAGGCAATGCCAGCACAATTGGCACAAGCAGCAGCAGAACATTATTATCAGATTTATCAGATTGATCTTTCTGCGAAATTTGAGCAGTTGTGCCCACAATTGATGAATCGCCATCTCTACTGGATGCAGTCCTTTCTGATGTCCTGTCTGCTGTGCTTCCGACGCTTGCTGATACCTCGCTGCTGTTGCGGTTTCCTGCAGCCACGCAGACCACGACGCCGGATGCAGCCGCATTGTCCGCAGCCATGGTGATTGGCGGATTTGTCTCTCCGAGGTTTATTCCTCCAAGGCTCAAGCTCAGCACATCCGCACCGCTGTAGACAGCCCACTCAATGCCAGCGATGATATCTGAGACCTTGCCATCTCCCTCGCGGTCGATTACCTTTACATTGATCAGACTCGCGCCGGGCGCAATTCCCCGGTATTTCCCATTGGATGCAGCGCCAGATCCGGCAATGATTCCTGCCACCATCGTTCCGTGTCCCAGCAGATCATCAGCCGTGACCTCATCTGCCAGAAAATTTTTCTCAGCCACGACCCTGCCCACAAGGTCAGGATGGTTTTTGTCAATGCCAGAGTCGATCACAGCCACAGTAACTCCTTTGCCGTCGATTCCCTTTTCCCAGAGCCGGTCAGCCTTTGTGAGCTGATACGGCGGGACATAATTTTCCAGAGAAAATGACTGAGATACAGCAGATTGCGCAGGAGAGGAATCTTCTTCGGATATGTTTTCATCAGGTGCCGAAATCTGCGTGCTGCCGTCAAAATAGATTTCAGATACGCGGTCGTCTTTTGCCAGATCTTTTATTGCCTGGGCCGTTGCATCGCCTGCCAGGCCAGGTATCAGGCGGTATCTGTACCTGACTGTCAGGCCGTCAGAATTGGAGAATTTTGCTGCATCATCTGATTTGAGCATGATGATCACAGGGATGCCAGAAGAATGTCCCTGGAGCATCATCTCAGCCAGTGCGGAGTCTATCTTCTTGCCGGCATTATCAGCACTCACTTCCGCATGGGAAATAGATGCCGCAGCCAAAATCATGCCTGCTGCCAAAAGAATTAAAATATTTCGATTCATAATCGATCTAACCCACCCACCAGGAGATCTCCCTACCTGCCCTTGAACTACAATTCCATTGGTTAAGCAGATAATGCTAAATAAACCTGTGGTACTTCTATGATTGATGGTCTTGGAATGGCTGGAGTCCTCTTTGCTCTGGATCAGTTTATCCCTGCTGCTGGCATCAGCACTGGCCAGGAAGAGCAATCTTGCAGTCCTTGGATGGGGCATCTTCGCCTTTTTCTGGCTCGGTCAGATTGATCACTATCTTGCAATCGATGATTACTTCAATGCGGTCCTCTTCTTTGCAGCAGGCCTCCTGAGCTTCTACATGGCCTGGATCATGGCTAAACGCGGTTTCTCGGCGAATTCATACTACTGGGCGAGCTATGCAGCCTCCGCCTGCGGGCTGATCTATTTTCCTTTTGCAGAGATCCAGATCCTTCAGGAGGATTTGATCGGAATTACAACGCTCATCACTGCCAAAACCCTGCAGTTTTTCTCAGTTCCCGTCACACTCGATGCCTGGAACATAATTAGCCTCAACGGTCACTCAGTGCAGATCATCCTGGCCTGCACAGCAATCGAAAGCATTGCCCTTTTTGCAGGCCTGATTCTGTCTGTGCAGGCCCCTTTGAGCCGCAGGCTGAAGGCCCTGGCAGCATCCACAGCCTCAATCTATATCCTGAATATAATAAGAAACGGGTTTGTGCTCATGGCCTACGGCTGGAGCTGGTTTGGCGAGGGAAGCTTTGACATAGCCCACAATGTGATAGCCAAACTCGGATCGACCATTGCACTGCTGGCCATATCCTACCTGGTCTTTTTGCTCTTGCCGGAGCTTTTATCAACCATTGATGAGCTTGCAGCAGAGATCAAACCAAAGAGAGGCGATGCAGCATGAAGCTGGCCAAAGGCTCAACACCATGGGTATCAATTCCCATGTTTCTCACTGCTCTTCTGGTAGTGGCAGGAAACTATGGCATGTCAGCAGTAGCCCTTGCCGGTTTTGTTTTCATGATCTTCTTTCACAGAGACCCGGATCGCATTCCTCGAGGGGAAGGCATGCTCTCTCCTGCTGACGGAAAGGTCATAGAGGCTGATGCCAACAGAGTCACAGTCTTCATGAGTCCATCAAATGTTCATGTCAATCGGGCTCCACTTGATGGTTTTGTGCGCAATATCGAATACCGAAAGGGAACTCACCTGCCCGCCTTCATGAATCGCGCCTGCCAGAATCAGCAGAACCGGATGTATTTGCAGACCGATGACGGCGACATGGAACTGCGCCAGATAACCGGAACCCTGGTTCGCGAGATCGTCTGCTATGTTCGCCCAGGGGATCTTGTCATGAGGGGAGAGAGGATTGGAATGATCCGCTTCGGATCGAGGGTCGAGGTCAGCCTTCCCACTGGATACAGCCTGCGAGTCAGCAAAGGCGAAAAAGTTCGAGCTGGAGAGACCGTGATCGCTGTGAGGAATTTATGAATGTCTTTCGCGTCATGCGACTGCCAGACATATTCACGCTTCTAAATGCCGTTTTCGGATTCATGGCCATTCTGGCTGCGGGCTATGCGCATGGCGGGACGTTTCCACAGTATGCCCTGGTATTCATCCTCCTGGCTGCGATAGCTGATGGCCTTGATGGATTTCTTGCAAGAAAAGTAGGAGGCAGTCCGCTCGGTGCCAATCTGGACTCTTTAGCGGATCTGATCTCCTTTGGCACGGCTCCGGCGTTTTTGGCGATATCGGCCTTTCATCTGCCGCCGCATATCTGGCCAATAGGCATATTCTTTTTGCTCTGCGGCACATTGCGCCTGGCCAGGTTCAACATAGTCTCATCCAAGAGCGATCAATATTTTGAGGGGCTTCCAATCCCAGCCGCAGGCATTGCCCTTTCAGCGAGCGTTCTTTTGGGCAGACCGGCTTTGACAGTAGTCCTGATGCTCTTTCTCGCACTGCTGATGACCAGCAGCATACCCTATCCCAAGATCAGAGATCTGCGTCTCATGGCTCTCCTTGGAGGAATTTTTCTGGCTGTGGGACTGGTTATATTCAGCCAGCACAATATGGATGACATCCTTTATGCTGTCTTTGTCGTGATAATTCTGATAGCCTTTTACCTTGGCAGTCCGGTGGTGATCTCACGCATACGAAAAAGGAAATAGCTGCTTTTGAGGCGGGCATAAAGCTCGGAGCGCTCTACCATCAATTCGTAGGATCGCCTGTCAGCAAGGAGACTGCAGCAAGCCTGGAAAAGGCAATGCAGGAGAGCATTTCTCTTCAGCCCTATGTAAAAGAAGTATCTGTCAAGATCGACAGAGATATGCTGAAAAGCAATCATTTTGGATATGGTGAGCTGGAGGGCAGGATGATCATAGCCCAGGTCAAAATTGATTATGAAGGCGAGTTGATGGTGGCAAGGCTCGCCTATGATAGAGAGAAAAACTATCCTCTGATGAGCCTTCTCTGAAGGGATTGACGACTTCATCCCTGGCCTGAAGACCGGAACATCCTGCTTCATTGAGTGGCCGGTTATTTTACATCAGCAGATGCAATTGCCGGCCAGCCATACAGCCACCAATTCAAATTCTTCTGGGATACCAGATATTCCAATACCTAATATTCCAATACCAGATTATTCCAGTTGTACAGGTCAGGTCACTCGAACTCGATTGTTCCCGGCGGCTTTGGAGTCATATCATAGACCACCCTTGCAACTGATGGGATCTCACCTGTGATGCGGCTGGATATGCGCCTCAAGGTCTCCCAGGGCAGCTCCATTACATCAGCAGTCATGGCATCGCGAGATGACACAGACCGCACAGCCACAACCCAGCCATAAACCCGAATATCTCCTTTCACTCCTGTCGCCTTGCCGAGAAGCGCAGCAAATGCCTGCCAGGGTGAGAAACTCATGATCTCCTCCTCCACAATTGCATTGGCTTTTCGCACGACATCAAGCTTCTCGCGTGTGACCTCTCCGACTATGCGCACAGCCAGTCCGGGCCCGGGATACGGCATTCTCTCGCTGATCTCCTGAGGGAGTTTGAGAGCGCGAGCAACCTCACGCACCTCATCCTTGTACAGGTCTCGTAGGGGCTCAACAATGCTCTGGAATTCCATGCGGCTTGGCAGCCCACCCACATTGTGGTGAGCCTTGATGCCGCCTTCCGACTCAATCCTGTCAGGATAGATGGTGCCCTGTATGAGGCAGTCACCACCGATCTTTCGAGCCTCCTCTTCAAAAACACGTATGAAGGTCTCTCCCACGATCTTTCTCTTTTGCTCAGGATCTGTTACTCCTTTCAGGGCATCGAGAAATCTATCGTGGGCATTGACCCGAATCAGTCCGATGTCCTTGAAAAGCAACTCTATTCTATCAGACTCGAACTGCCTCATGAGCCCTGAGTCCACATAAACTGGAACCAGACGGTCTCCAATGGCGCGATGGGCCAGCATGGCGCATACTGAGCTGTCCACGCCCCCGGATAAACCTATTATGGCGTGTCCTTTGACATCGCGCCTGATTTCCTCGATAGCGTCCTCTATGAAACGCTGCACATTCATGGCCATAATAGCAAGCCCGGCTTTGAGAATAATAGGCTTGCGGTTATAATCGCCACCGATGGCTTTCTAGATGATCCCAATATGACATGTACGTGAAAAATAGGGCTATAAATCATGAAGGGAATCAGATATTCTGGCGGGCATCAGAATAAGAAGCATTGACCGCCATAGGGACCACCTGGGGGCTATCCTCCTGCCCCCTTAAATATTAAGACACTGTATTATTATTAGACAAATAATCAAGCAAATTGGTGATGGATAGTGATACACTTCATGAATCGGAGATTTTTGCTTTATATGGTTGGATTGGTGCTGTGTCTGTTTATCAGCACTGCGCTGGGATACGACTATCTTGAAGGCGGATATGTGAGGAGCACGGATAGGTCTTCCACTATGGAGCCCGGGATCGCCGGCATGGTAAAATGGCTGGACCTGCCAGTTCCAAGCAGCACATTTTCGCCATATAGAGAATACTATACAGCTTATACAACAACGATCTCGCCTGTCGCAAGCAGCTCTCTGGGCAGCCCGGTGCCCTATGACATAACCGGAAAGACGCCTTATGGGGTTTTCTACAGAAACGGCCTGTGGCTGCCCTATGCCACCTATGCCTCATATCAGTCAGTTCCAAGCAATGACCTCTGGATATCCGGGCAGACCAACTGGACCCAGTACGCTTTGATGCCTGTGGGCGCATCTCTGCAGATGCTGGCAAGCGTGCCTGCAGGCGGCATGGGCAGCCTTTATGAGGTTGTGCAGAGCAATGTCGTCAAAACCGAGTACAAGACAGCTCAGTTCAACATTGGATACAGCTCCATGACATTCTATGCAGGGCAGGCTGGAAGGTACATGTTCTATTATGTGATCAACAACCAGCCCAGCAATATCGTCGTCATCGACGTATTCAACCAGGCGACGTGAGTGATGAATGGGCAGGGCGGAATTCTCCGCCTTTTTCTGCCTATTTCCCTTTTTTCTTCAAAGTGCAGGCGCGGGATCATTTTCTAAAGAGCAGCATGGCAGCCATTCTTTATCAGGGCTGACAGTTTTATTGGCCCATCTCCATTTGGCCCTGCCTGTGATGTTGAAGTCTCCGGCGAGATGTGTATCGCTGACGCCTTCTGGCCATCGGGCAGTGCGGTCGAGCAGTCCTTTTGCATGGGCTACAGTCTGCAGGGACGACAGCGATTTTCCAAGATGCGCAACATAGCTGACGTTAATTGTCTCTGCTTCATGGTATCTGTCGCTCCAGAAGATATCCCGATAATCGTTTTTGGCCAGGACTTTTGCGCTCCAGTCACCATCGATGCAGAGACTATCCGGCGAGAGATTGACTGAGACGGGAGCTACAACACCCGAAACGCTCCTTTCCACGCTGATGCTTGTCGGATTGAAGCCTATCGTCTCCTCTGCCATATAGTCGCCTGAACCGTGTTCGCCGTACTGCAGAACTGAGCCGATGATAGGCCGGATTCTTGTGGAGACGGAGGCCGTGTGGTTGAACTCGCCTGCAGTGATATGGACTGTATTTGTGATCTCATAGCTCTCAGCATCCGTGCTGAGCCTGCCCTCAGTACTGGCAAAGCCCCGGCCTGAGACGCAGCCGGTGATGCTGGCCCGGGCTGATGGCTTTATAGTCCTCATCTTGATGGTTATCTGGCCGTGCTTTCCTGCGGGCAGCTTTGGAAAGGTCCATGTATTGGATGTGCCGGGGTCTGGTGCTGGTGTGGACTCGATGAAAAACGTCTTTGGATCGTAATCCTCCTTTACCACGACATCAACAGGCTTCATTCCATTATTTCCATAGGTTATTGTGTAGGTTATCAGGCCGCCTGCAGAGGCGGATGAGGGACCATCTTTTACGTCTTCCTTCTCAAGGGGCTCAAAGCTGATCAACTGATTGCCGATCCTGATGTAATCGATGAAAGCCTTGGTTGTGCTGCCGTCTTTTCCAGTATTGTATAAAGTAATGTATATTTTTTTTATTTTTTTGCCTTTCAGTTCTCTTTTGAGATCATCCAGGCTCTTTGAATCGCTGTATTCGAGGTCAAAGGCATCGATTTCATTCCATTGGGATTTGGATAATTTCATCTCATCAAGGCTCATTTTTAAGGAGACAATCTTCTTTTCGCCCTTGCCCTCCAGATAGATCTCAATCTGTATGGATCCGCTTCCCGATTGAGGATTGATCCAGAAATTTAGCTGATCAAGATCTTCGAAATCCATTGGCTCTTTCAGATTGATATAGACCCTGGAAAATCTGTTTTTCTCAAAAACGGATAGCATTGCAGAATTTGCCCCATGAAAGCTCTGATTTGAGGAGACCTTGCCATCTGAATGCTTCAGCTTGCGGAGACTGTAATCCAGATCTGTGAGGCCATATGAACTCATAATAACTATCTGGAAAATAATAAATATAGCTAAAAAAATTGCCAATTGATTGCATGACGACGATCTCCGCATACATTAAAAAGATTATGTAACAGTAGATAAAGAATTCGCTTGAAATGAACTCTGCTCGCTCAAGCCTGATCATAAATGACCTAGATCAGATCCACATAACCTCTACATGAAAAAAAGGGTTATTAACTTCGTGGACAACCATTGGATAGCGGGCAGGAGAGTGGGGACTTATCCTTGCCGCCCGGACAGGAGAATTACGAAGGGGGTGTTCGCCTGTCCGGAATCCCTCATCGCGACATTTTGGAGATTATGATTTGGAGATGATGAGCGGTAGATGATGAGCTGGGCAGTCTTTCCTCCTGTCAAACCAGGAGAGACCGAAAAGACGGAAAGGATGAATCCCCTGACAGCAAGCCTTGCTGGCGCATAATGCCATGTGTGCCTGTACAGCTTTCCGGCCACTGAGCCAGTAACGGCAATTATTAATGCGATCAATGGCAATGGTCGATATGCATTTGTGGTGTGAGAGATTGGGAAGTGATGAATAGGTGTTCATGCGGATCTGTTTGGCGATCATGACTCTGGCAATTCTTCAGGCAGGGCAGGCTGTGATGCCACCCAGTTTTTCTTCGGCCATGAACAATGCAGGTCAGACCGATGTCCTGGCTGTCAAGAATTACGATAGTGGGGCAGTATTTGTGGAGTCATACTCCGGCGTTGAGCATCTGGATAGAGATACTGAGGTGATGACCAAGAGTTATGGCATCAATTCCACCAATACTGATGCATATGATGCATACGGGCGGTCTGCAGGACAGGCAGGTGGCCTTGAGGCCAGCATCAGCTCCAATGTGATAGGCAGTGCCCACATCGCATGGCAGTCCTTTGATCCCGCTCTGTCGAGCAAAGGCCGCCATGAGCTTTTGGGCAGAAGCGTGGAGGATCTGACAGGCGTTTTCTCGATTGAGAAATTCATACAGCTCTGGTCTAACAGCAGCCCGGGAGAGATCAGCGTGGATTGGATGCCCTGCTGCTGACAGACGCAGTAATATCCAGAAAAATCCAGAAAACATTGAGCTGGCTGAGAGGGAAAACTGGCAGGAGTCATTGCCAGGCCCCTGCGTTTTCCAAAAAACAGATGCAGCAGAACGGACTGCTGCGTCAGGGCCATTTCAAAATCAAATGGTCAAATGGCCTGGATCTCTTCTTTTGTGGCGATCTTGACGTTCTTCTCTGCGAGCACCCGTCTGGCCTTGGCAATGTCGTCCACCCTCAGGATGAGCATGGCACGCTGGGCACGCGCTGTGACGAAGGCGTAGGCGTAGTCCACGTTGACATCGCTCTGCCCGAGAGTGTTGACGATGTCGTAAAGCCCTCCGGGCGTGTCCTTCATCTCCACAGCCAGGACGTCTGTCATGGATACTGTGAAGGCATTATCCTTCAAAACCCTGTAGCCCTTTTCAGGGTCATCGAGAACCATGCGGATGACTCCGAAGTCGCCAGCCTCGGCGATGGTCAGGGCCCTGATGTTCACGCCTGCATCTGATAGCGTCTTGGCAACCTTGGCAGTTCTGCCGGGCCGGTTCTCTACAAAAAGGGATATTTGTTTGATCTCAGACATATTGAAAGCCTCCTAAATCTTGCGGTTGTCTGTTACTCTCTTGGCTTTGCCCATGGAACGCGGGATTGTTCCTGGCTCCACCAGATCCACCTCTGCAGCAATGTTCAGCACGCCTTTTAATTCTTTTGAGACTCTCTTCTTGAGCTTCATCAGGTCTCCAATCTTATCTGAGAAGCCGGTCTCGGTGAGCTCTACTCTCACGGTCATCATGTCGAGCGGCCCCTTGCGATCCACTATGATCTCCCAGTGGTCGCCGACCTCCGGGATTCTCATCAGGACGGACTCAACCTGACTTGGGAAGACGTTGATGCCGCGAATTATGAGCATATCGTCGGTTCTGCCGAGGATTCTCAGGATTCTGGGGTGGGTTCTGCCGCATTCGCAGGGCTCACTGGTCATGATGGACAGGTCTCCAATCCTGTAGCGGATGAGCGGCAGGGCATATTTGTGAAGCGTCGTGAAGACCAGTTCACCAGTCTCGCCTTCGGGCACAGGCTCGCCTGTCTTGGGATCTATGACCTCGATCAGGAACATGTCAGCCCAGACGTGGATTCCCTTCTGGACGTGGCACTCTGTGAACAGAGGGCCGGAGATCTCGCTCGTGCCGTAGATGTCATAGGCCCTGATGCCTGTCGCGTCCTCGATCCTCTTTCTGGTCTCAAGGGACCACGGCTCGGCTCCGAAGATTCCGGCCTTGAGCTGTGTGTCCTTCTTGATGGAGACGCCCATCTTCTCAGCCACCTCCATGATGTGCAGGAAGTAGGATGGCGTGCAGGCTATTGCAGTTGTTCCGAGGTCCTGCATAAGCTCAATCTGCCGCTCGGTGTTTCCAGTGCCTACAGGAAGAACAGCCGCTCCGATCCTCTCAGCTCCATAGTGAGCGCCAAGCCCTCCTGTGAACAGGCCGTAGCCGTAGCCCACCTGCACGACATCATCAGGACCGAGACCAATGGAGGTGAAGGCTCTTGCCAGGGATTCAGACCAGGTCTCAATGTCGCCCTTGGTGTAGCCTACGACTGTCGGCTTGCCTGTGGTGCCGCTGGAGACGTGGTAGCGCACCACCTGGCTCTTGTGGGCGCTGAACATGCCTGTGGGGTAGTTGTCCCTCAGGTCGCTCTTTCTGGTGAACGGAAGCTTGACGACGTCTGCGAGGGTCTTGATGTCCTCGGGCTTGACGCCAGCCTCATCGAACTTTCGCCTGTAGAAGGCGGAATGGTCGTAGACATATCGCACCACGGACTTGAGCCGATCCTCCTGGAGGGCGTGCAGGTCCTCAAGAGGCATGCGCTCAATATGCGGATCCCAGTAACCGGACATTGATGATCAACCTGAGACAATGAAACCCTGGAT
>DAONDW010000008.1:0-1272 GCA_035402785.1 Methanothrix sp.
CCCGGCATCCTGCACGGAGCTGCTGGCTCCGGCAGCCAGGGTGATCACCGCCGTCTGGCCGCTGGCCGGAGCAGCATCGCTGTCGAGGCTGTCGTCGCCTCCCTGGTCTGCTGGAGAAAAGAGCCTTCCAGACGGAGGCGTGAACCTGACCCGATAGCTTCCAGAGGTGACTGTAAAGCTGTACTCTCCTTCAGCATTCGTTGAGTTCGTCCTGGCAGGGCTGAAGCTTCCTGCATTTTGGTCAAGCAGCTCGACGGACACGCCTGAAAGCCCGGGCTCTCCTGAGTCCTGCAGGCCGTCATAGTCCTGGTCCTCCCAGACCAGGCCAGAGATTGTGTAGATCTTGCTGTTGTCGAAGGTAAGAATGCAGAACTCGTTTGCATCCAGTGCCACCTGAACGCCTGTATCTCCTGCGGTGAATGTGTCATGAACGAATGAACTGCCGCTGCCGTATTTCGCCGATACAGTTCCGCTGACTGCTACTGCTATATTTGTGAGCTTCCAGCCAGCAATTGCGTCTTCGGTTACCGTGTAGGTTTCTGGAGCTGCAGAAAATGTTTTTGTCTGCTGATCTGTTAAGAGGAAGCTGTCGCCTGAGCTTACAGTATCCCGGAATGTGAAGCTCTCTGTGGACCCGGCAGGGTTTGTGGCCTTTGTCACTGTCAGGCTGGGAATGTTTCCGAAGTCCTTGCCTGTGACATCTGCGTTCGTGAGTGTCACATCGTGGTAGCCCGCAGCGGGCATAGTCTTTGCCCAGCCGGACTGGGACACCTCAGCAATGCGATTGCTTCCCGGTATGAGGTTTGTGATGTTGTAGATGCCCTGCGAATCTGTGACGTCCGAGATCTCGCCGCTCTGCAGGGCTCCGTCCTGATTGCTGTCGTTAAAAATGGTCCAGCCGGAGAGGGGTGGCTCGCCCGTATCACGCTGGCCGTTTCCATTTTTGTCCTGGAATTTGATGCCTGATATGGCGAGCGTTCCTTTCAGTCCGAGGTCCTGGTTGGATACGCTGCCTGTAAGGCTCGTCAGGGTGATTGGGCTGTTGGTGGTCTGCCAGCCTGACGTGGCCACTGCTCTGATTGAATAGCTTCCCGGTGCAATATTGCTGAATATGTAGCTGCCATCTGCGCCGCTTGTACACTGGGCTATTGCCAAATTTCCGGTTGTATTGAAAAGCTGCACCGTCTTTGCCGAAACCGGTGCGTCAAGGCCATTTTTCGCGCCATCGCCATTGATATCGCGAAATACGATCCCCGAAATGGAAAAGCTGCC
>DAONDW010000008.1:1372-13660 GCA_035402785.1 Methanothrix sp.
GCGTGGTGGAATATGATGGGCTGCTGGGATTGCCAAGGCTGTAGACCTCCACTCCCGCGTCTGTCGCTAAATAGATATTGTTCGAATAGACACACAGGCCTCCACCTGATCCTACTGGGCCATGTGTGACAATGGTATTTGCAATAATTGGTGAATTGGGATTTACCAGGTTCAAAACAACCAAATAGCCATCGCTCGTGCCCACATAAGCATAGCTCCCAGATGCATAAATGCCCATTGCAAAGTGGCTTGAAGGCCATCCAGTGCAACTGCCCAGATGCGCTCCACTGCTGGAATCAACGACCTCAATGCCATCGGTTCCCTCAGTTATATAGGCACGCCCACCTGATACGAATACATCATATGCAGGATTTGCAGTGTTGGATCGACCTATCACCTGCATAGGTGAGCTGCCTATGTTGACCCGCACCAATTCGCCAATTCCGGATGTCGCTACATATGCAATATCGTTGTCTACAAAAATGCCTGATGCATCGCTAATTGCGCAGCTTTTCGACAGGCTCAGAGTGCATGCAGAGGAGGCCGGGGCCACTGAAGTGAGCAGGATTGCAATTATTAAAAAACAGATCTTTGAGAATCCAACTGGCAGTTGAGGGACTCTGAAGCAGGCTATAGATCCGCTCCTGCTCTTTTCAGGGACTTCCGATTCAGATAATCCGGGGGCTTGCCGTCTCGCAGGCAAACCGCCCAGGCGAAGATGAATATGATCCATAAATCAGTCACCACGATGATAATTTCAATGCAAATAATCTCAACACAATCGATTGGTATTCGGACTTCATTTTTCAGGCTTCATTTTTCAGGCTTCATTTTCCTGGACAATCTTTTCCATGAGCAGGTACACGCCATCATCGCTCACTGGCACAAACCCCATTCTCTGATAGAATCGGACCGCCCGGCTCGACCTGAACACATAGAGCCTGATTTGAGGTCCCTGGCAATCTCCTGCCTCTTTCACGAGCTGCTTCATCAAGAAGCTGCCTATCCCCCGATTTTGGCGCTCAGGCAAAAGTGCAATTTCAATCAGATGCAGCACATTGCCGTTGCGGGCGATCGAGAGCCTGCCTATGGACTCGCCATCCTCTGTGACAATCATATGCCTGGCATGAGGCCAGTTGGCGCAAATGCTCCTTTGCCAGGCTCTGTATTGCATATTCAGGATAGCATCCCTCTCTCTATCGCCTAAAAAGGCAAAATCCGGTTCCAGAATGCTGCAAAAGAGCCGGAAGAAAAAGGGCTCATCCCGATCGCACGCCGCGCGAAGAGCAACATGCATTCAATCCCTGGTGGGATAAATTCCCTCCACTGCGATTATGAAGTTCAGTGACAGAGATGGCTGGATGTTTGAATGTGATTGAGAGCCGCCTGCTGCATCTATGGATACGCAATTGACAGACAGATCGACAAGAGCCTGTCCGGAGTCGGGCACATACCTGTTCCTGGGAGCATCGCTGTTCGAGAGTGTTGCTATTCCGGGCAGATTTCCTGCCGGGCTTTCCGAGCTGCTCGCAGCTACGCACTTAACCTGGCCCGCGTGGCTGTGCGAAGGGAGGTTATCGGCTGTGAGTGTCACAGATTCGGCCCCGCCCTGCTGGCCCAATGAAAAACTCGATCCTGCACCAATTGGCGTTCTGCCCCTGAAATCAGGAAGATTGAATGTGTTCACTCCGTCGCCACCATAGGTGGTTCCCAAAAGGCTGTACAATGCAGAATTGCCTGCTATGCCAAGCGGCTGACCCTGGCACATCATCCAGCCAACTGGCGCATAGTTTCCAGCAAAGATTCTGATCTCACCCAGATAAGGATCCATATAATTCACTCCACAATTTTTATATCAGGATATCCTGTAGTTCGTTTTCAATTCGCTCATATCTCATCTTGTGAATTTTAGGATCGTTGTGGGTAGATCCCGTTTATGCAGATGGCAAAATTCATGGCCAAATACGGCTGCATATTCTGATGAGCTGCAGATCCACCAGAGCTTGCTATGGCTGCTGAGCGCCCTGCCATATTGTTCTTTGCGTCCGCTGCCTGGCCGTATGTCTTATTGCCTGCGAGCATCCCCGGAACATTTCCTTCAGGAGAATCACGGTTTCCCTGAGCTGCGCCCTTCAGCCTGGCCAGATGACTGTGAGCTGGCATCTCATTGACTGTGAGGGCAACGCTTGCAGCTCCACCAGACTCGCCGATGGCATGGCTTCCTCCAAAATGCATTGGCACGCGGCCATTCAGATTTGGCAGGGCAAAATTTGTGTGCCCATCGCCTCCATAAATTGCGCCAAGAATGGAAAATAGCGCCTGGTACTGGGCTATGGGCAGAATCTGCCCGTTGCAGAGAAGCCATCCTCTAGGGGCATAGCTGCCTGCAAACATTCTGATCTCACCAATAAAATCGTCTGACATGATCGATCTCCTTATGATAAATTTAATTATTCTTCTTGGGTTATTCTGATCAGTCCGTGCATCACGAACGGGAGGGATAAATTCCGTTGATGGCTATTATGAAGTTCAATGTCAGGTATGGCTGCATATTATTATGAGCCAAAGACCCGCCTGCATTTTGAAGAGATATGGACCCCTCAGCCATATTGGTGGGTGTGGCATCCGGAGTGCTGTACATGTTCGTTCGCGGAACCTTTCCAAACAGGCTGTCTTGCGGCTGATTTGTGGTTCCTGTGTTGGCTGCCTTGATGGTTGCACTGTGGCCGTGGGAAGGCATCTGATTTGCAGTAAGGGTGACAGCTTCGCTTCCATAGCTCTGTCCAAGCACAAGATTTGACAGGCCAGCGCCCTGCCCAAAACTCACTGGTATCCGGCCCTGAAGATTGGGCAGCGCAAATGTGGATCTTCCATCGCCGCCGTATGTTGTGCCGATGATGGAGAAGAGAGCTGTGTTTTGGGATATCTGTAGAAGCTGGCCATTGCATAATGCCCAGCCCTCAGGCGCAAAATTGCCTGCAAATATCCGGATCTCGCCTATAAAAGGATCTGACATGGAGATAGGTTGTGTGTGGCAGTATAATAAATACTTCGCGAGAATATTGGGCCAAAAGAATATTCTATAAAAATTTAGAGAAATATGTCTTTGTGCTGATGTTTATGCGCATGGCAGGTATCCGCACTCGCACATGTGATCCTTGGCCACTATTATCTCCTCATCGATTGAGAAGTTGCCGACGAACATGTGATTGATGCGCGACATCTCGTCCTTGATGTCTCCGGTATCTGGGTCCAGCACCAGGTATCCGATGCGGCCTATGCCTATGAAATCGGCTTTTATGGTCATCTCTGTCATATTTGGCAGGGCTTTTAGTTCCATCTTAGTGGAGAGGCGCGTAGCATCTGTAAATTCCTTTGATGCGCTCATGTTCATGGGATAGTTCTTCAGCACAGTGCTCTCCCGAAACTTCTGGTCGTAGGCAAAGAGATGGGCATTGGGATTGCTCTTGCTGCCGATCTGCATCACGTAGTGCTCAGCAGTCGCAGTTGAAGCTGAAAAGGCAAGTATTACGGTCGAGCCGAAGACCAGCAGGGCCATGAATAAAGCAGTTTTCCTGAGAAATGCCATTCTATCTATTTTTCTGGCTGGCCCCATCGCCCTGACGATTATTTCAATCCCCCGCATCATTTTGATAGAGATTGTATAGAAATTCTTCGGACAGCTCCCCGGATGCGACTGTCACAGCCGGGCCCTCCATGAAAGCATAGCCATCCTCGAACGTGATGATGAGCGGCCCGCCGATGGTCTGAACCAGCACCTCGTCTCCAGCCAATCCCTGTCGCCTAGCCACACTCGCTGCAGCGACTGAGCCAGTTCCGCAGGAAAGCGTCTCTCCTTCCACGCCTCTCTCAAAGGTTCTGATCTTCAGCGACTGGCCGGGCCTGACGAAGTTGACGTTTGTCCCCTCTGGAAAGAGGCTGCTGTGCCTGATCTGGGGAGCCAGTTCAGATATATCCAAATCCAGGTCATCGACAAAGACCACTGCATGGGGAACGCCTGTGTTGACTGCCGAGACTTTCAGGCCTCCAATGTCCTCTTTGAGCAAATCGCCAGACCCGCATGCAGGAATTGAGGATCTGTCAAACCTGGGCTCTCCCATGTTCACCTTCGCCCAGAAAAATCCATTTCTCTCTCGAACCTGTACCGGGATTATGCCTGCCAGGGTCTCCACTTCGAACTGCTCTCCCACGTAGCCGGTGTCCCAGGCATACTTTGCCAGACAGCGTATGCCGTTGCCGCACATCTCCGCCTCAGATCCGTCCGGCTGAATGATCCTCATTCCGAGGTCTGCCCGGACGCTGCCAGTCAGGAATAAAACTCCATCAGCACCAACTCCGTAGTGACGATGGCAGCAGGCTATGGCGAATCTCTTCTTATCCACCTCGGCCACCTGCTCTCGGTTCACCTCATCGATGAGCATGAAGTCGTTGCCGTTCCCATGAAGCTTGGTGAAGGTCAACCTCTGCGGCCCGAGCGGACCATCATCAAGCTCTATCTCAGAAATCTCTGCCAGCTTCATTTTATATACCATGCATTAATTTACTTAGGCTTGTGCTGTTGTGTGGTGATGTCATATTAAACCCATTCTACAGGTGGCACTGGATATTCTGGAGCTGGACAGATCAATTCAGATAGCCAAAGAGGCCGTTATAGGCGGCGCAGACTGGATTGAGGCAGGAACACCTCTCATCAAGAGCGAGGGCATGGACGCCGTGCGCGAGATGAAGAAGGCCCTGCCCGGGACCCGAATTGTTGCAGACATGAAGACAGTTGACACTGGAGACATGGAGGTGGAGATGGCGGCGAAAGCTGGAGCTGATATCGTGGCTCTGCTGGCTTCCTCAGACAACTCCACCATTGAGCAGGCCATGAGAGCTGCCCGAAAATACGGAGTGCAGATCATGATGGACCTTCTCACCGTGCCTGACCCGATCAGGCGCTCCCAGGAGCTGGAAGCCCTCGGAGTGGACTACATCTGCGTTCATGTCGGCATCGACCAGCAGATGACAGGTCGCGATACAATCGATTTTCTCAAAGAGATAGTCAAGGTGGTAAAGATCCCCGTGGCTGCAGCAGGTGGAATTGATGCAGCAACCGGAGCCGAGGCAGTGGCCAACGGCGCAGCCATTGTGATCGTTGGCGGCAGCATCGTCAGAAGCGCTCATGTAACCGAATCGGCCCAAAAGATTCGCGAGGCCATTGATCATGCCAAGTTGAGCGCTGCTCCCAAGGTCAGCCGGGAAGAGGAGATGATCTCCATTTTGCGGGAGGTCTCGGCACCGAACATCTCCGACGCCATGTACCGAAAGGGTGCCATGCGCGGCATTCTGCCTATCAACCTCGGGACCAAGATCGTGGGCCGGGCAGTGACCGTGCAGACCTTTTCTGGAGACTGGGCCAAGCCTGTTGAGGCCATAGACCAGGCAGGACCTGGAGACGTGCTTGTGATAAACAATGGCAGCAATTATATCGCGCCCTGGGGCGGCCTCGCCACCCTGAGCTGCAAGATCAGGGGAATCGAGGGCGTGGTCATAGACGGCGCAGTCAGGGATGTGGATGAGATCAGGGCCCTGAAATATCCTGTATTCTCCTCTGCAATCCAGCCAAATGCCGGGGATCCAAAGGGCATGGGCGAGATCAACTCAGAGATCACCTGCGGCGGTCAGGCAGTCAAGCCCGGAGACTACATCGTGGGAGATGAGAGCGGCGTTGTGGTCATACCCAAGGAAAGGGCCTACGAGATCGCCAGGAGAGCCAAAGAGGTGGAAAAGATGGAGAGCAGGCTCTATGAGGAGATCCGGAGGGGAAGAACCCTTTCTCAGGTAGCAAACCTTAAGAAGTGGGAGAAGGTTTGACGACAATCTATTGAAGTCTGGCATTCATAGAATTCACAAGGATGTCTGAATTAGCTATGTGGTGGGTTTAGAGAAATAGGAAGATCGAGGAGAATAACATGGAATTGGAGGACATCATTTCTAAGTACCCACCCAGGCAAATAATGCTGCTTCCCATCGCTATCATCATATTGGCGCTTATTAGCTTGGGTGTGACTTATATTTCCACAGGTTCGCCTGTGAAGCTCGGAATAGAGTTCACAGGAGGAACCCTGGTCACTGTGCCGGCAACGGGAACTGAGGAGAGTATTGCAGGAGAATTCGATGCCTATCCCCTGGTCGACATCAGGGATATCGGCAGCAGGTACATGCTTCAGTTCGGGCCGATGAGCGATTCAGAGTATTCGGCTCTCGTCCAGATGGCAAATGAAAAGTTCGAGAGCCCAGATATAAAATATATGGGACCGATCTACAGCAAGGAGCTCCAGGAACAGGTTGCCAAGTATCTGCCACTCTCCTTCATATTGATGGCTATTGTGGTTTTTATCGTTTTCAGGGAGCCCATGGTCTCACTTCTCGTGGTGATCAGCGCTCTGGCCGACATATTGACTGCTGCAGCCTCCATGAACGTGACTGGTGTTCAGCTCTCTCTCGGAACTGTTGCTGCTCTGCTCATGCTCATTGGTTACTCTGTTGATACCGATATCCTCCTATCCATGAGGGTTCTCAAGCGCAAAGGGGCAGTGGATGAGAAGATCATAGGTGCCATGGGCACAGGCCTGACAATGGCCGGGACCACGATTGCGGCTGTGATCTCACTTATCATCATATCCAATGTTCTGTATCTGATTGTGCCCTCGTTTACCAGAATGGACGTCATTGCAGACATGACCACGGTTCTCATCTTCGGCCTCGCAGCAGATGTCTTCAATACCTGGGTCACCAATGCCCAGGGTCTGCGATGGTACCTGAGCAGAACGAAGAAGGCTGCAAAGAAGGCTACAAGGGGGCAGGCCAGATGAGCCTTTACGAGGATTTATCCAAGGATGGAAGGGTCGTCCTGTATGTGGTCGTCGTCGCCCTTGCCATAATCTCCATAGGATATTTCGGCCTGAAGTTCGGGCTGGACCTGGAAGGTGGCAGCTATCTGCAGCTTCAGTTGCAGGGAGCTGAGGCACAGATCGATGCATCTCCTGAAAAGATTCTGGAATATCAGTTCAATGCCACATCCATAGAAAAGCACGGCCAGAGCTACATAATCATGGCACCGGGCAGGGTTGATGCCAGATTTGCAGAGAATCTCGGATACATCGGAGCCAAGGCTGCTGCTGGAAACGACAGCACCAAGATCACCATAACTGTTTCTCCTGAGACCATCATCATCAACTACCTGGAGAAGAGCCTTGATACTGATGTCAAGCTGGATACCGATGTCACTCCGATTCGCTATGAGATCCTGACCAATGTAACCAGGGATTCGCTCAATGCGCTGCTGGCACCGGTTGGCGGAAAGGTGCCTGAGGGAGAGGACACCTTTGTAGAGGGCGTGACAGATCAGACCATGGCCGACACCAAAAAGGTGCTCGACTCCAAGCTCAACCGCCTGGGTCTGCAGGACATCAAGGTCAGAACTGTAGGCAACAGGTTCATAATCATCGATATGGCCGGAGCAGATGTGGCCGAGGCCCAGAAGATCGTGGGCGAGCCGGGCAAGTTCGAGATCCGAATCCAGATGGCCAACAACGAGAGCATGCATGTGCTCTACGGAGACGCTGTGGAGTCCGTGGACATTCCTGAAAAGGAAAACAATGCATGGGGCGTGCCTTTCACCCTCTCTGAGGATGGTGCGATTGCCTTCCAGAAGGCTGCCATTGATTCAGGCGCAACCAAGAAGCCTCAGGATCATTATGTTTCCATGTATCTCGATAAGGAAGAGATATTCTCAGCGCCACTTGCGGCTGAGCTGGCATCAAGCCTTCAAAAGACTCCATCCAGGAGAATGCAGGCGACTGTCGGCACAGGCGAGGCCGGGTCCGAGAAGGCTCTCTTGCTCAACATTCACCTGCGTGAGGGTGCTTTGCCTGTCAATGTCGAGATAGTGGGCTCTGGGCAGGTGTCTGCAGAGCTAGGTGGTCAGTTCAAGATTCAGATGATCATAGCCGGTTTGATTGCCCTTCTGGCTGTGGCTGGCATGATCTACTACCGCTACAGAGAAAAGAGAATCGTCCTGCCAATGGTCACCACATCCTTCTCAGAGGTAGTGATGATGCTTGGAGTCTGGGCGGTCGCTGGCTGGCAGCTTGACCTCGCAAGCCTTGCAGGCATCATCATGGTGATAGGCACTGGCGTCGATCAGCTCGTCATCATCACTGACGAGCTGATGAGGGGCGGCGAGGCTGCCTCATCGGCAGCAGCACCTGTATCACCGTCTTCAGACAAGAGGAGCATCAAGGAGAGAGCTGCACAGGCTGCAGAAAAGGCCAGCATGGGCAAGATCTCAGCCACGACCAGCAAGGTCTATCTGTCCAGGCTGTCGCGCGCCTTCATGATCATCCTTGGCGCTGCAGCAACCACTTCGGTTGCCATGCTGCCTTTGCTCTTCATGGGCTTTGGAGCTCTCACCGGCTTTGCCCTCATCATCATCCTGGGTGTGATCCTCGGCACATTCATCGCCAGGCCAGCATATGGCAGGATCATAGGTCACATCCTGGGCACAAACTGAGTGCAGAGTAGAATTGTAAATGCATGCCGGGCTGAAGAGTCAGGCCCGGCAAAAGCACATTTTTTTCATTTGCCTTTCCGGCAGAAAGGCGTATATGGTGAGAAAATATATTTCTTAATGGAGATATCGATGTCTGGCTCAAAAGCCTCAAGGACCGATCTTGATGATCTCTTCCGGACTCTGGCTGCGATTAGAACTCTGTCTGATCCCATCGATCTCGGAGAGAAGATCCTCATGCCTGCAACTGAGATCAGCCTGTCCTTTGTGGCAGGCTCAGGCTGTGCAGTTGAAGTGGAGAATGATGGGAATGAAGATCTGAGAGAAGATAGGGGCCGGGAGAGGTGCGGTGCAGGAGGCATAGCTGCAGTCTCTCCTATGGCCGTGGTTTTTATCAGCCGGAGATGCTCAGGCAAGGAAGGGATAAGAATTCTCACTGTTTTCCCATCAGATGATCGCATTCCAGCAGCTATGCAGAGGGCGTTGGAATGGGCAATGGGCCGCAAAACCGGAAAGGGATAGAGTGCATAGAAATATGGCTGCAATCGTCAGAGCCAGGCGATTTTCATGAGTTATGAAATAGAAGGACTGAAATAGATAGCAGGACTGAAATATGCTCATTGCTCTTGTTATCGCTTTTATGATCGCCGCAGTGTCAGCTATTCTGATTGTTCCCCTGCGTTTATCTCTGTTCATCAGCAAAAATGGAGCAGCGATTCAGGGAAGCATCTTTTTGAGCTGGTCTTGGCTGACACTGGTGAATGAGGAACTCTCCCTGCAGTCAGCAGGTGAACTGTTGGCAGGCAGGGATGAGGGCGAGGTGAAACAGGAGGTCCGCCAGGCGGAAAACAAAAAGGGCAAAGATGATGTGAAAGCAGCCAAAAAATCATCCACCGTCAGTCTTTCGTCTCTGTTCAATGCAGCTTTTGCCCTGAAAGACATGCTGTTTTATCTGCTTCACACGATTCGCATCAGGAATGCGTCGGCACGGCTGTGTTTTGGCTTTGACGATCCGGCAGATACTGCGATCATGAGCGGGCAGCTCTTTTCTCTGGCAGCAGCTTCTGGCCTAATTCCCGGAAGGGTTTTCATAGATCCCTGGTTTGGCGGAGAACATCTTGAAGGAGAGCTGGTTATGGAGATAGAGGTCAGACTCGTATGGGTGGCATGGGCTTTCATCCGGGCGCTGAGGGCAAAGGAGATTCGTAAGCTCCTGATGGAGGCAGCAGGATGGACCTGAACATCGATTTAGACAGTCTGATCACGACTGATGAGCGGATAATGGCGGGTGAGAAAATCATGGCAGCAGAGAGGGCAATCTGGCCTGTCATGAGGATCACCGTTTCCCTTGCGGCTGGGGGCCGGGTGCAGTCCATGAGGGTCACGCCGTTTGCCATGCTCATCATAGAGCCTGAAGCGGAGTATGCCATCTCGTTTGATGGAAAAGCGATGACCGTCAAGGCGCTACTTGAGATGGCACCATCTCTTGAAGATGTTTTGAAGCATGAACGCAAAGGTGCAAGGATTGTGGTGGACTGAGAAAGTGGGTGCAGTCCTGCGGATTGAAATGAATTGAACTGAATTGAACTGAGGTGAATTGAGCTGTGAGCCTGCATCTCAACAAGCCTGCATTGCGGGCTTTGGGAATTGCCGAGAGCTTTGTGCGCTCGCGGCCACATTCCATCCTGGCTGGCGTGGTCATGCGCGCGGACCTGAGGGTGGACGGCCTGGCATATTCAAAGGCAACAGTTGGCGGAGATGATGCGACCGATGCAGTGATCGGCCTGTACAGAAAGCTGGACCGGGCTGATATCAACATGATCCTGCTAGAAGGCGCGGCCATCAGCTGGTTTAACATCATAGACCTGCAGGAGGTCTGGCGCGAGACGAAAAGGCCGCTCTTCTGTCTCACCTACGAGGACTCGCCAGGCCTCGATAAATACATATGCGAGTATTTCCCGCATCCTGAGGAGAAGATCCGTCGTTATCATGATTTGGGAGAGCGCGAGGCTATCCGGCTAAAGACCGGCTACGAGGTCTATCTTCGGGTCCTTGGAGCCAGCCTGATGGAAGCGAAGGCTGCGCTCGATAAATTCACAAAGGACGGTCGCGTGCCAGAGCCACTGCGTCTGGCCGGACTTGCAGCGAGGGCTGTGCACAGAATGCCAGAGATATAGAGTCCTGACAGCGAAATCAAAAAATAATAATTAATAAATTATAAGAAATATTGTCGATCTGAGCTAAAGCTGTCTCTTTTTCACCAGCATGATGCTATTGTTGAAAAGCATCTCGCCCTCGCGAGTCTGCCACCAGGCATATCTTGCTACGCCGCCAGTGTTTTCGCTCAGCTCCTCAATGTCCCTGTAGATTGCATCATATTTTTTATACTCCTGACCGGTTGGGCAGATTGAGTCAGCCTTCATCAGGTCAGAGCTTGGATCAACATACATGCTCTCTCCTTGCTGGTTTTTCACGAGAAGCCAGACGTGCTCAATGCCCTGATTTCGGAAATCATTGGAATAGGCAAAGCTCACATTGAAGCCGCGATTCTTCAGGTACCATTGATAATAAGCAGCTCTCATGGGAATGTCAAGGCCGCTTGCATCCGGCTTGATGCTTGTTGAAAAGCGGAGAAGCTCAATTGGGCTATCAACATCTGCAGGCTTCTGGCTTAAATAGTAGTCTTCAGGGATGCCTGCAGCACTTAAGCCAAATGCATGTGATTTTGGCCCATCTGTGGACAGACAGCCTGCCATAAGCATAACTGCGATTATTATCAAAAAAGAATTATATCTTATACTCATCACCTTATTGGATTCGATTGCCCTTCATCATGTGCGTTCAATGGATTGGCGCGCCTTTCGTCACTGTTCCGGGCAGAATGCCATCGTCTGTGCCTTCACCAGTTCCATTTTCTCTTTTCCGGCCAGAACCTCCACCAGTTTCAGGGCGAACTCCAGAGCAGTGCCCGGAGCGCGGCTGGTGATGAGGTTTCCGTCCACCACAACCCGATCCTCCCTGAAATCGGCGCATTGCTGCACCTGGGCCTTGCCTGATGGGCTGACAGTGGCCTTTCTCCCCTGCAGGACACCGGCTTTTATGAGGACGGAAGGCGCAGCGCATATCGCTGCGACGTATTTTCCTGCCCGATTCATCTCCCGTGCCATGTTAAGGATCCGCGAATCATTTCCAAGGTTGATAAAGCCCGGAGAGCCGCCGGGCAGAACCAGGCCATCAAAGTTCCGATAGTCGATTTTTTCCAGGGTCGTGTCTGTGAGCACTGCAACTTTATGAGAGCCTTCGACTGGCCCATCCTTCAGTCCAGCAGTCACCACCTCAATGTCCGCCCGTCGCAGAATATCTATGACGCAAAGGGCCTCGATCTCTTCGAAGCCGTCCGCCAGGGGCACCAAAATTCTCATATCATCCGGACCTCCTCATCAAATTATTCACATCCCTATCTTAAATGTATTACGATTAACATCTAAATTTGCTACTATTTACAAAAATTTTGTTTCATAAATGGTATGATTGTTGCGCAATTATCTTTATATAATTTCGTTGAGGGGTAGGCTCTACTGCTCTTTGAGCAGACAGTCATGCTGCATGGTTTCATGTTTTGGAGACTGTATGTCTGGCGGCCCAGGGTCGCATGTGTTTGAAGAGAGTGTTGAAGAGATCAAAGATGGTGAATGACGAAGCAGGCAGATGTT
>DAONDW010000008.1:13760-18448 GCA_035402785.1 Methanothrix sp.
ATCGATCTCAGAAGTATCTGCTGGCGGTCTCCAGGCACCGGGCCATCAGGTCTGCCGCCTTCTCGACATCTGCCAGGGAAAGCACCTCAACAGGCGAATGGATGTAGCGGGTGGCAACGCTGATCACGCCAGTGGGAATGCCAGCCTTTGTGAGATAGATGGATGTCGCGTCAGTCGTTCCTCCGTCTGATGCCTCGAGCTGCACAGGAATTGCAAACTCCCTGGCTGTGCCTGCCATCCATTCGATGACCTGCGGAGTGGCCATGATGCCGCGCCCTGATGCGTCAGCCACAACCACTACAGGCCCCTTTCCCATCTCAATCGGTGCATCCTTTTTGTCAATTCCAGGATGGTCTCCGGGAATTGTGACGTCTGCAGCAATGGCGACATCCGGATCCAGGCGATAGGCTGCGACCTTTGCACCCTTCAGGCCCACTTCCTCCTGCACAGTTGCCACTGCGTAAATTGTGGACTTCGATTTGGTCCTCTTCAGGGCCTCGATCATGGCCACGAGGCCTGCCCTGTTGTCAAAGGCCTTGCCTGTGACGCGATCGCCCTGCAAGACTGCAAAGGTCCTGTCAATGGATACCGGAGTGCCTGGCAGAATTCCAAGGGCCTCAACTTCCTTGTCGCTTGTGCAGCCGATATCTATGAACATGTCCTTGCCCTCGATGATCTTCTTTCTCTCGTCTTCCTTCATGACATGAGGGGGCTTGCAGCCTATGACGCCCGTGACGGGCCCTGATCTGGTGTGAACGATGACCCTCTGGTTAAGAAGCGTCTGATCAAACCAGCCTCCTATGCGAATAAAACGCAGGAACCCCTTCTCATCGATCTGCTTGACCATGAGGCCTATCTCATCAGCATGGGCTTCGAGCATGATGGAGGGGCTCTCGCCCTTTTTTATTGCTATGAGATTTCCCAATTTGTCTATATGCACTTCATCGACATATGGTGAAATTTCATCTTTTACGATCTGCTGTACGGACCCTTCCCAGCCCGATATGCCGTGGGCGTTGCTCAATTTTTCCAATAACGACTTGATATCGCTCATCTGCTCATCTCTTGAAATAATTCTGATCATTGATCGAAAAGAATTCCTCAGGCCATCCTCACCCTTGCGCCCTCGTTTCTGGCACGGGTGATGAGAATCTCTCCGTCAGTCTCGCTCATGGCCTGCTCTGCTGCAGCCTCGATGTCCCTTGTTCCTGTGTCAGTTATGGCATAGACCGCAGGTCCAAAAGAGGAAAGCCCTGCGCAGGCAGCACCTGCTTCTCTCATGGCAGCCATGAGGCTGTGCACCACAGGATGCTGCAACATTACTTCAATCTTTTTAAAGCCGATCTCCTGAACCCTGTTCACAGCTTCTCCGAAGTCGTCCAGGTTTTCTTCGACAATTGAAGGCATCATGCGCACCAGGATCTGATAGCACAGCTCATGAACCTCAGATGCAGGCAATGGGCAGTACTGCCGGAAGATATCGACCTCTTGCGTGCCGTGAGCGCCTGAGGCAATGTCTGGCAGCGCCAGGATGATCTTCCAGTCTTTCGGAAAATCGTGGCGCGCGATGACAGGTGCCGGGCGCACGCCGCAGGAAGCTGATGAAGGCGAGAAGCTCATCTTTTCCTTTCCAGGGCCAAAGCTGTGGCCGCCGTCTATCAAAAAGCCTCCCAGCTCAAATGCCGCGGTACCAATGCCGCTCGTTCCGCCCCTTGAGATTATGCGGGCTATCTCGCGCACAGAGAGCGGTCTGTCGTAAAGCTCGCATAGGGCGCGGGCCGCGGCAATTCCAATCTGTGTGCCTCCTCCCAGACCCACATGCATCCTGTATCCGCTCTGCACAGTGATTCGGGCTCCGCCAAGGCCCAGGTGCTCCTTCACAGCTTTTGCAGCAGCAAGGGCGCGGGCAGCGTTTTCTCCTTTTGCCGACAGCTCCTCGCTTTTTTCTGCCTCTAAAAGTATGTTCGGCTGGTCTAGGGATATTCCAACGCCGCCATCCACTCGCCCGCTGCTGCCTGTGAGGTCTGTGAGCGTGAGGTGAAGCCTTGAAGGCGTCTGGATTATCACCTTTTTCTCGTCCCGGAAGCTGTTGTAGGGAAATGTCTCTTTTATGGAGATGAGCGGCAGCCCGTGTCTGATAATCCTGTAGCTTCTGGCAAGCATCGTCTCCTGAGGAAATACTCCGAAGGCCCGGCAGTGTTCAATATCCGCGGGCAGAAAAGTGGCGTTGGAGATCTCGCGTCGCGACTCGATGCGATGCTTTTTCAGGATCAGGCCTATGGGAATATCGGCCTTGGTGAGATCCTCTTTGAAATTGGCCTCAAGCCTGGCCAGTGGAGTGTGAGAGACCGCATAGACCAGTGCCTTCTGGCTGCCTCTGTTTTGCAGCAGCACTATCCGATAATTCACCCTGTCGCCTGCAGCGATCTGCAGCTCTTCGGCCACAGCCTCGTCAGCCGGGACCACCTTTTGCACCAGCGTCCTGACCTCAACCGGGCTCTCTGTAACCACTTCCAGCAGATCGGTCACAGAGCCGTCTGTTCCAAGGAGCATCTTTTGAACCGGGCTCAAGCTGCCAAGAGCCCTTTCCAGCTTCAGAATCTCTCCGGTCGAGGAAAAGGTGGATGAATCCATAAAAATAAATCCCCTGGCTGGAATAAAGTTTTTCCCCTTCCAGAGGAACTGTGATCATATGACGTCCAGAATATCGGGATTTTTCAAGCTTGCTCCCACAGAGAGGCTCGAGGCCGCAGCAAGGCAGGCTTCTTTGAATGATGAGGAAATAGACCAGATAAAAAGAGGCCTTTCTCTTGACCAGGCTGACAAGATGGTGGAAAATGTCGTGGGCATGTTCCAGGTGCCGCTCGGAATTGCCACCAATTTCGTAATCGATGGCCGCGAGGTGCTCATTCCAATGGCAACTGAAGAGCCTTCGGTCATTGCCGCCGCAAGCAACGGAGCCAGGATGGCCAGAGAGGCCGGCGGCTTTGTCACCTCCAGCAGCGGACCTGTCATGCGCGCCCAGATCCAGGCCACGGGAATCGTGGACCCATATTCTGCCCGTCAGGCCATTTTGCTTCACAGAGATGAGCTGATCAAAATGGCCAATGACAAAGATCCCATGCTGGTCAAATTCGGAGGAGGCGTCAAAGACATCGAGGTCTATGTCATAGATTCGAAGCTCGGCCCGATGGTTGTGACCCATCTGATAGTGGACTGCCGGGATGCAATGGGAGCCAATGCAGTCAACACCATGGCAGAGGCGCTGGCACCGAGAATTGAGCAGATCACAGGAGGGCGGGTGTATCTGCGCATCATCTCCAACCTGGCAGACCTCCGGCTGGCCAGGGCAAGAGCTGTCTTCAAGGCAGAGGAGATTGGCGGACATGAGGTTGTGGACGGAATTCTCCTGGCAGCAGAGCTTGCCCAGGTCGATTCCTACAGGGCTGCAACCCACAACAAGGGCATCATGAACGGAGTGACTGCAGTAGTCTTGGCCACTGGAAACGATACGAGAGCTGTGGAATCCGGGGCGCATGCCTATGCCTCGAAAAGCGGCCAGTACAGGTCACTGACACGCTATGAAAAAAATAAAGACGGAGATCTCGTGGGAAGCATTGAGATGCCTGTGGCAGTGGGGCTAGTGGGAGGAGCGACGCGCGTTCATCCTGTGGCCAAGACTGCAGTTAGAATTCTTGGAGTCAAGAGCGCCGACGACCTGTCCCGTATCATAGCTGCTGTGGGCCTCTGCCAGAACTTCGCTGCACTTCGCGCTCTCGCCTCAGAGGGCATTCAGAGGGGCCACATGTCTTTGCATGCAAAGAACGTGGCAGTTCAGGCTGGAGCGAAGTGCGATATGATTGAGATCATTGCTGCACGGATGGCAGCTGAACGCAGGATCAGCGTGGATCGGGCAACTGAACTGATTGCCGAAATGAATGAAAAGGCAAAGGGAAACATTTGAACGAAATATGCAACATGACCCGCCGCCGCATTGGCGTCCTTGGGCCAGAGGGCACCTACTCTGAAAAGGCTGCAATTCTCTGGTCAAAGAGCAGGCCTGCCGGCCAGGAGGCCTCGATGGTCTATTTCAAGGACTTCGAAGAGGTTTTGGAGGCAGTGCAGTCCGGGCAGGTGGATGAGGGCATAGTCCCAGTGGAGAACAGTCTCGAGGGAGCTGTGACTTCTGTCATGGATCTGCTCCTCAGCAAGAATGTCGTGATAGTGGGTGAGGTGAATCTTCCCATCAGGCACTGTCTGGTTGGAAGGGGCGAGGGAGAGATCAGAGTCATCCTCTCTCATCCCCAGGCTCTGGCTCAGTGCAGGCAGTATCTGCGAGAGCATTATCCACATGCTGAGATCAGGACCACAGGCTCGACCAGCCATGCTGCGCGCCTGTCTCAGGAGTTTGCAGAGATGGCTGCCATTGCAGGTCAGGACACGGCTGAAAGGTACGGGCTGCATATCCTGGCCAGAGAGATTCAGGATGCAAGCGACAATGTGACCCGCTTCATAGTGGCTGCAAGAGATGAGGCAAAGGCGACAGGCAAGGACAAGACATCTCTCATAATCTACCTGGACAAAGACCGTCCCGGAGCCCTCTTTTATATCCTGGAGGAGTTTGCGAAAAGGGGCATCAATCTGACCCGAATTGAGTCGCGCCCAAGTCGAAAGGGCCTCGGAGATTA
>DAONDW010000009.1:0-1250 GCA_035402785.1 Methanothrix sp.
TACCTGATCAGCCCTTCGCCTACGAGCATGGCCACGCCTGCGCAGAGGACGACGAGGCTTGCCAGGAGAAGCTCAAAGGTGAGCTGAGCCTCGATGCCCACCAAACTGGCGAATTTTGGGGCCAAGATCATCGATACTCCCGCCAGTATCAAGAAAACGCCATTTATGACCCGTCTTTCAGACCTGATTTTTTTATCGTCCTTTTCTTCCACTCCCTTCTCCAGCAAGTACATCTGTTTTTTGTGCAGCAGATAATAGACGAAGGCCAAAACGGGCACGCCCTCCAATACCAGAAGCTGGATGGCTATATCAGTCAAGATCTCATCCTCGGTGTCATTCTCGTTCTCAATTCCCATAGATAATCTTTTCGTTGGATCAATTTAAATTTGTGAATTTAAATGCAAATTTTAGATTATTATTAACATTAGTTGCTACCTTAATCCACCATATGTTATTTAAAGTTAGTCGTTAATAGATGCAATTATGCGGTCTTGCACCTTGATCAGGCTGATGATGAGGTCCTCCAGAACAATTCTCTTCGCGCGAGTAATACCAGTACTGATAGTACTATTAATTGCTTCTGTCATCCTCGTCGCAGGAGATGAGAGCAATAGCACCGATAGCAATAGCACAGAAAGCAATATCGCCGATGGAAATAACACTGATGCAAATAGCACTGAAAACAATTTGGCTAACCAGTCATTCGATGATTCATCTCTAAAAACCGCAGAACATGATGTCCATGTCTATATCACCAATAACGATAACGAGCGGCTCAAAGTTTCTCTGTTCATAGATGATGAATTGAAGGAGAGCAAAGAGCTATCCACAGACACTGAGACAAAGATCGACAGCTATCCGCTATCCTCTGGACCTCATCGCTTTAAAATATCCTGGTGGGATGAGGATGTCAAGAAATCATTTGATATCGATGAGCTCAAAGACATCACCGAGGAGACTTCAGTCAACCTCTATACCACACTGCACGATGAACCGGAGAAATTCGACATCACTGTGAAGCTGAACAATGAGAATGATAACGCGCTTGAGGCATTCCTCTATGTGGACGGCAGCTTCGAGAAGAGCAAGGAGGTGAGCAAAGACAGCACAGCCGATCTTGGAACGATCAAGCTGGAGGAAGGAGTTCATAATCTTTCGATAAAATGGCAGGATACGGACACGAGGATCCAATATGAAAAGACCAAGAAGATCACAGTAACAAAAGAAGATGCAGTGGTGTTCTATGCTCC
>DAONDW010000009.1:1350-7000 GCA_035402785.1 Methanothrix sp.
CATCCACAAGTTCCACATCTTCACCATCCACAAGCTCTTCGACAACTGCTTCATCAAATGCTGCTACCGCTTCATCCACGAAGGCAGAAGATGCCTCTTCTGCGAAGACAACTGACGCCGACAATTCGAGCACAAGCAGTTCATCTTCAAGCCTCACAAGCAAGGCCTCTACAGATAGCGTAATCAAGGAGTATACAGCTTCCGGCGATTCTCATGATACTGATTCTAAGGAACAGACTCATGGAATGGATGGCAAATCAGGAGACGATATCCTATCAGAAAGCGGCCTGGATGATAGCGGAAAAATTCTCCTGTATGCTGCTCTTGTGATTGTTGCAGTCTACCTCATGTTAAGGCACTGATATGTTCAGATTATTGCTGATGCTTCTGGCAATGACCACGGTCTGTCAGGCCGTCGTCTGGAACGAGGGGATTGTTGGAGAGCTCCACTGGGATGAATCCCTGACGATTCAAAACTACACCATAATCCTGAACGATTTTTCCATTGAGGAATCGATCACACCCAGGGTTTTGCTGGAGCTGCAGGAGAACAACCAGACAATTGCCCGCAGGAGCATGCAGGCTGGAGAGCAGTTTACTTTAAACGATTCCATCAAGGTGAATGTAAACGAGATACTCAGAGGCGACAAGGATGAAGATCCCTCAGCAAAAATACAGGTTGCACTTCCTGCAGCTGCTGACCTGTCCTTGATACTGGTTGGGGATAGAGACCAGTATCAGGGTGGCGATGATATCCGGCTGAAGCTGTGGATAGAAAACGTGGGCATAATCGATGCAGAGAATCTGAAGATCACCCTGGATTCAATGCCCGCCTATGCATATGCAAGATACCGCATTTCAAATGTAGATGCAGGACAGTCCTGGGACGACAAAATCGAAACACATGAGACAGATCCGATCAAGATAAATTTGAAGGCCCCATATTTCCCACAGCCAACTGATCTGTCTCTCAGAGTTCATGCAGAATTTGAGGATCAGGATGGCAAAGCCTGTGAATCCTGGGGTGGAGCAGTCCTTCACATATCCGGACCGCTTCAGCTTCACAAGAGAGTAGAAGAGGTCTGGGAGCTGCAAAAGGAGTATTACGTCATCAACTCCCTCAGAAACACTGGAAATCGAACGCTTTCGGTCACACTCTCTGACTCGGCAGGCTCAGGCTTTCATAGCAACTCCTCTTTGAGCTGGAAGATGAACCTGTCATGCGGCGAAATGAAGACTGAGAGCTATAAAATTCGGGCAGAAAAGCCGGGAGCGGGCCTGTCTCTCCCGGCTGCTGAGGCCAGATACGACTGGCAGGAAGGAAGCTATACAGTGCGCTCAGAGAAGCCGGTGGTCGATGTCTTTGGGCCGAAAATCGAGGCCAAAAGGAGCGTCAGTCCCGGCAGGATTAAGCCTGGCGACACAGTCACAGTGAATCTTGAGTTTGAGAATACCGGAAACAAGAGAGCTGCAGTCCTCTGGGAGGATGCCATACCGGATGGAGCCGAGATCATATCTGCTGCCAAAAACGCTGCGGGTAACATTGGATCAGTCCGGCTCTCGCCAAATGAGACATTCACATCTGAATATCAATTAAGGTGCCCCTATCCAGGAACCGTCCGCCTTTCGCCAACGCTGGTGCGCTATCGCGATGTGCGAAGCGATGAATATCAGACCAGCACCATGGCCACAGAGGTCCAGGTCGAAGAGCCCAGGGTGGTGGTGCCTGCCAATGTGACTGAGACGGCTATGAATGAGACGATAATAAATGAGACTGCAGGAAATGATACAGAGGACTCTGACCCGGCTTCTGAAAACGACAGGGGTTATATGCCTCTGCTTCTCATCTCGATTGTGATATTGCTGTCCGCTGCCATCAGCAGGCATTTCTAGGATTACAGGAGAGGATATAGCCATGCAGACCAGGTCTTATAGAGCGTTCCTATTCCACCATTGACGGAAATCCTCAAATATTGTCGTTTCTGGCAAACCATTGTCTTGCAGAGCATATTGAGGAAGATTCCAGGAACAGAATGATAGTGCAGCCATAAACATTCCCGGACTGGGGCTGCAGTCTGTTGCGAAAGCCAGAATGCCCCGCCAATTCATCGCGGAAGATGTCACGCGATGAAAAGACTCGCAGAAGGCCTGTGAGACAATTCAAGCTGCTGCTAATGCCACTTCAACCGACAGAGTTATTAAGGGCTAATTGATTTGCAGATGGTTTGTGGCCGGGGGCTGCTTTTTGTTACAATCTTCCTTCCTTTACCTTTTGCAGCCCCGGGCCCTCTCCTCCTTTCCATCCGTTAATGCGGATGAACCGAACGGTTGTGGTGTGTGGCAATTATTTGCAGATTAATTTGTCGGACGATGCCCGCAAAGCTCCTGGATACTCTCCGCCTGCGAGATCACTGCTGCAAAGCCGGTTGCTGCTCTTCCCCAGGCGACAGCTCTCTGACTGCTCCTGTCCTCCAAGACAGCCCGGTCAAGCCACCAGACAGCTTCCCAGTAATTATCTTGCACATCCGCCCACAAATTTGCCGTCATTTGCGATGGATGCGGCCCCATCAACCGGACCGTCTGCCACATGGCAGAGGATGCATCCTCTTTGAGGTCGAATACCAGGTCTTCGGGTCGCGATCCTATGGTGAAGTTGACATAAGTACCGGTCTGACCTGGGGACAGGGTGCCCCAATAGGGCATGCCTGGATTTCCCGTGCAGATGGATACGATATGATCAGCGGGAACAGCTATCGCCGAATAGAGAGTGGCAACATCAGGGCGGAACCGATTGATGGTATTGGTGCTCCAGGGATCGTCAAGATGCCATTTTTTCCCGTCCCACCAATCGGTTGAGGCGAGTGTCTCTACAGCCGCCGAATAATTGAATATGCCACGCCTCTCGGAGATCATCTTCTCGGCAGTGAGATATCGATAGTAGCTGGATGGGTAATACTTGAGGGGCTCCCAAATCGGCTGTGAGGGCTTCATGATCGGATCGAGGTAGTGGTTGGTCACCACCAGATAATCCGATTCATTATTGTCTCCCGCCGTCCTCAAGGCGTATCTGGCCCGTGTGGCCTCCAAAACTGTGGCATTGCCCCCGGCATCAAGGAGCATACGATTCAGGCCGAACATGCGAGTGCAGTTAATCAAGAAATTTTCGGCCTGGGGGACGTAGCTGCATGTCATAGCCACATAAGGAAGCTCCAAGAAGCCCGTGATGCCCGGTCCATTGTCACCAGGCCCCTTCTGGGACGATGCTGCCAGGATGTAAATCAATCCCTTATTGTTGAAGGCGGAATTGCTGGCAGTGCGTCCTGCACCTGAAGGAATGATGCAGGAATTGCCGGAATCCGGGTAGAGGGCAAGGAGGGACGAATAGGAATTGGCTGGGAGATGATAGTAATCGAAGTTGGTCCCGGCGATCAGGCCACCAGCGGTGGTATTCCTAAAAGCGGCTATGGCCGTGCAGTGATCAGGATTCTCTGGGCCTTGCCGTCCGCCCCAATAGAGCATCACCAGCGGATCATCCGGGTTGAACTGATAGCCCTGATCGTTCATGCCGTCTGTCATTCCCTGGAAGAATGATGGGAAATCGAAAAGATGAAGCTCTCTTGTGATGTAAGCCCGATACTCCTGGCAGCTCTTCCGGATCTCCTGCGATGAGTTCTTTGCGAGAGCACTGGCCCAGGCTGCATCCCGCACGATGGCAATGTACTCGCCGGCCTGAAGGGCATACTGATAGCCCATATCATGGGCAGATCCCTGCAGCACGACGACGGGCATCATGCCGGGCGGAGGGAGATAGGATTTCGATGATATGCCTGCGGAGGATTGGGAGTTATTTGCTGTGTCGTGAGAGAGACTGTTAGCATCTATCTCTTCGGCTTTTTCGGCGCTTGCCAGCGAAATAAAAAAGCAAGAGAATAAGATACAGAGCAGCACAAGAAAGGACCAATGGAGTGATAACGGAAATATCTGTCTTGGCATACTGTAATATTGTTAAGTTATTGAATATGTTTTTTTTGATTATGAAGCGGTCCTGCAGATCCTGAGGGTCATTCGCCATATCCGCAACTGAGCCTCTTCTGGCCAGCTCAGCGTTCATCTCTAAGGTCCATATGTCGCGCGCCTCGGGTGCGGAATCTTTCTCTCGATTGATCCTGACGGCCTCAGCATCGTCGGTTCTAGTATCTCCGGTCATTAGAGCGCCCTGTGGATTTTGGCAAGCAGAATTGATATAGACATAACAAATAAAAAAAATAATGGCCATATAGTATTAATTATTGTCCATAGTTATATGGCGGAGGCAATAATTGCATGAACAGTCATACTTTCACCTATTGCGCCCTGTATCCACCCACAGCTCTATCCAGGTTTTGTCTGTGCCAGATTTCAGTATCCTCCGAACTCCAGCATTCCTGTTTCTGACAGGTGGTACAGCCGGCCATACGCCACAATTTTGCGAAATTCCTCATCCTTCTCCAGTTGCTTCAACCATCTTCTGACTTCTGGATCGGATAATATCGCGTGACACGCCTGGCAGTTGCTGCCGGATACAAAGGCAGTGGGCAGGCGGTCACCCATGCCAGCCTGCTGCAGCATGGAATAAATGCGTGCTGGCCCCCATAGTCTCAGAGCATGCAAAACGGCATTCGTCTCCATTCGGTCGAAGATCTCAGCCACCGAATTCTCCCGCAGATTACCCAGGTAGAGCGGCTGTTCTTCTTTCAGAGTGAACAGCGGACCTATGCAGCCGTAAACCCGCCCATCAGGAAAAATACATGGTGAACTTGCTGCCTGACAGACTTCTGGACAGGGCTCACTGCTCATGTTATATCGAAGGTCATCTTTCATATCTGCAGCTCGCCCAACTGGGAAGGTGATTCCCGTCCTCACATTTTCCGGATCGGCAAGTTCCAGGAGTTCAGCATGGATTCGTTGATAATCGGGATTTGCCCGATCATCGGTGACAACTGAAACGTAAAAAGGTATGTTGCATTCCTTGGCAGCCCATATGGCATTTTTCACATTATCAGATGGCACGAATTTCTGATGATACAGGTCTGTGCTGATCGATAGAAAACAGATTTCAGGCAGGCTTTGCAGCAATTGCCTGGCCTTTTCGCGTTCAGTAGCCCAGAAAGCATTTGTGACTACCGAAATATATAGGTTGTTTTCGGCAGCAAATTCCATTACATTCCGGAGTAGCTTCAAGTTGGAAAAAGGCTCGCCACCAGTGAGCGATAAAACAAAGACATAGCCATTGCGGTAGGCTGCGATCTGACGAATCCATTCTCTTGCATCTTCCAGGCTCACTTCTTCGTGCCGATCCGGGCCGGCACGAAGAATGCAATGAGCACAGGATGCCTGGCAATGATAGGTAAGCAGCAGCCCCACATTCCGTAAGAATGGCGGATCTCTGACGTCTTGTTCTAGGATCATTCTGGAAACGCGATCTCTAGTCTCAGTCATATAGGCAGCTCACCCATTACACTGACCGTTTCATAATGACCAGTTCTGCACCTTCATTACGCAAGAGCTCTATTTGTTTCGCCAGCTCCATTTGCTTTTCTACGTCTTTGCTTCGCAGAATGGATATCAGCATTCTCCGGTCGAATGTAATATATCCATTGGGGTGTTCTTC
>DAONDW010000009.1:7100-8774 GCA_035402785.1 Methanothrix sp.
CCGGGAACTCAGAGTTGCTGCGGCTTGAAAGCTCTGTCACTTCATGGGAATGGATTGCGTTCACGCTCTTGATCCTTCCATTTTCCATGACTGCTATCCGGTCGCTCATGTACCTGACGACCTCCATGTCATGGGAGATGAAGAGCATCGTCAGGCCGAACTTCTCTTTCAAATCCATGATCAGCCGCAGAATCTGGGCCTGCACCGAGACGTCCAGTGCTGCTGTGGGCTCATCGGCCACAATGAACTTCGGATTTACAGCCAGGATTCTGGCGAGCACCACCCTCTGATTCTGCCCACCGCTGAGCTGATGGGGATAACGATTGACATGCTCATCATTCAGCCCAACGATATCCACAAGCTCCAAGACGCGCTCGTCCATCTCTCGTTGATTCATCTTTCCTGCCAGGCCAAGCCTGAAGGGCTCAGCAATGCTCTCGCCTATGCGCATTCTGGGATCCAGGGAGGACTCTGGGTCCTGAAAGATCATCTGCATCTGTGGCCGCAGCTTTCTCATTGCAGATCTGCCTAGCTCCGTAATGTCAGTTCCATCAAAGCAGATTTTGCCAGATGTGGGCTCTATCAGCCTGAGGAGGAGCCTTCCAAGGGTGGTCTTGCCGCAGCCGCTCTCTCCAACCAGCCCCAGGGTTGTCCCTTGGTCGATATGGAATGATACGCCATCAACTGCCTTTGAATATTGCTTTTTCAGCATTCCTGAGCTGTAGTATTTCCTGAGGTCTGTGACCTCAATCAGGTGCATAAAAAGCACCTCACAAAATGGCCTTTTTCAAGTTCTTTCATCTGGGGATGCTCTTTCTTACAGATGTCCGTCGCCTGGGGGCAGCGGGGGTGAAAGCGACAGCCATGAGGAGGATTGATGAGCGAAGGACTTGAACCGGGAATGGGGTGAAGCCCGCAGCCTGGAAGCGATCCGATGAAACCCCTGGTGTAAGGGTGAATCGGATCACGGAAAATGGTATCCGCAGATGCCTCCTCCAAAAGCTCTCCTGCATACATGACTGCAATCCTGTCGCAGATCTCTCCGGCTGCTGTCAGGTCATGGGTTATCATCAGCATGGACCTGCCAGATGTCATCTCCCTCATCAATCGGATTATCTCCTCCTTGGTCCTGTTGTCCAGGCCCTTTGTGGGCTCATCAGCGATGACAAATGCAGGCTGGCTGGCCAGGCCCATCGCTATCATGACCCTTTCCTTCATGCCACCTGAAAGCTCATGCGGATACTGACCCGCCCTTCTTTCTGCCTGGTCTATCCTGGCTTTGGCAAGAAGCTTTACGGCCTGTGCCCGGGCTTGCTTTTTATCCAGGCCCTGGTGCAGCTCTATGACCTCTGCAATCTGGTCGCCAACCTTGAGCACCGGATTGAGAGATGTGGTGGGATTTTGCAGTATCATCGCGATCTCCTTGCCCCTCAATCGCCTCATCTCTTCATCGCCTAGCGTCAGAAGATCTCGATTCTTGTAGATTATTCTGCCTGAAACAACTGCTGTTGGCAAGAGCAGCCGGATGATGGACATTCCAAGAACGGTCTTTCCGCAACCCGTCTCCCCTATCAGACCCAGACGTTCTTCGTTTTCGATCTGCAGGTCCACAGCATCCACAGCCTTTACCAGGCCATCGCGGGAGGGATAATGAGTTCGGAGGTTAATTATGTC
>DAONDW010000009.1:8874-10762 GCA_035402785.1 Methanothrix sp.
TCTGGATTATCCTGCTGACAGAACTATAGAGCTTTTCATATTACTTGATAGCCTTGAGCAAAGATCACTTCGCGAAGGAATATGCAAGTTCTGCTATAGCCTGTGGCATAATTGCGACTGATTCCTAAAAATAACCACAAATATCCATAATTCACTGGTAGAAACGATTTTATAGTTGAATTGCATAGTTGATCTTACAGGTTTGAAGCATCCAAAAAACAAAAAGGAGGTGAAGGAACAATGTGCTGTCACTCTCACGATAAGCATGAACATGCCCACGAGCATGATGGAAAGATGCACGTTCATGAACATGTCCACGATTCAGATCATAATCATGAGCATAAGTGCTGCCATTAGCCAGGCATAAATGCTGCATTTCAAGCAATTCTTTCTTTTTTTTGTGCATTCATGAGTCTTTCAAAATCATTGAACCATAGATAATACAGGACTGCTGAGGCAAGGTAGATCAGGCCGGTCAGCATGAATGGCATGCTGTATTCACCTCTGGACATCATGAGCCCTCCTGCATAAGTTCCCATGCCCACGAAAAGGTAGCATGCCATCCACATCACGCTGTTTATCATAGACCTCTCCTTTGGCCCGGATATTTCCAGCTTGAAGCTGTTCAGGACGGGGTTTGCCATGTTCATCAGCATATACCTCATGGCATAGCCGATGGCAGCCATTGAGATGCTTGTGGACAGAGTAAACAGGAGCAGAAATGGAATGGATGCCGCCTGCACTGTTGACGCCATCCTGACTTTGCCCATCCGCTCTGTCAGCCATGGAACCAGAAAATATCCTGCCATCATGAGCAATTGCGATACGGAAAATATCATTCCTATCTGATCCGAACTCGCCCTGTGAACAACGTCGAAGAACACATTGAAATATGGAAGGGATGTGCCCCAGCCAAGCCCGAATATGCAATAGAACCATAGCATCCTTTTCACAATTTTTGATTTGAATACAGATCTGTAGACGTGGATCTGGCTGCTTATGCCTGCCTTTTCCATATAGTCCAGCTCTTCGATATGCAGAAGTGGCAGAAGCGATATGATGACCGAAGCCAGGGAGATGTATAGAGTCAATCGGTATTCTGTCGTCATATCTGCCTGCAACATGAAGTGACCAAGCTGCGAATTTGCAAGAAAATCTGGAAAAAATCCGCCTATTATATTTCCGGATAACGTGGAAATTGCATAGATGATTGAATACATTGAAAATAGGTGCATTCTCTCGTAAGGCGCTGAGTTTTCCACCAAAAACGTAGCACCGGTGACCAGGCTCAGGGTCGAAGCCGCGCCGTAAGCTATGCTAAACGCCATCAAAAGCCATTTTGATGTGGTGTTATAGAGAAAGAAAAGCGAGAGAGATAGAAGCAGAGAAGAGAGCAGAAGGGTCTTTTTCCTGCCAAGCCGGTCGCACACAAAGGCCGCGGGTATGGCGAAGACTCCGATTGATGTCGATGATAGGGATAGTATCAGTCCCAGGAAATCCTCCCCAAACCCAAGGCTCAGAATGTAAAGGTTGAAGATGACCCCATAGATTCCGACGTTAAGGGTTATCAAGAAGACGAACAGCAAATACAATTTCGCATTGGGGCTGAAGCATCTCATCCGATCTGCATAATCGCAGGCTGCTGCTGGCATGCATTTGGCTGCTAATTTGGGTATCATCGTGACCATATCTATTGAGCCGTAGTGGTCCCAGGGAACCTCAGTGCTACGAACCTCAGTGCTACGAATCACAATATTAATGCACGCATCATATCAAAGCATCGGTGTGCATCTGTTGATGATTGACAGGCATCGGGTTATGACTGATTGGCATTGGGTCGAGATGATTGCATAGATTGCAGCAATGATTGACTGCACTTCAATCGGAT
>DAONDW010000009.1:10862-17013 GCA_035402785.1 Methanothrix sp.
TCTTATATGCTACATAAAAAGCGACTGTCTTCAATATTGACCATAATCCTGATATTATTCTCATTATCAGCACCTGTATTTGCAGAATCCAGTTCTTCCGGCAAGATCCTCAAAGTCGATCTCTTATTCGGACCGGACGAGAACCTGGATCCGGCCTACAAGTACACTGGCTGGTATCTGCACGAGGCAGGCATTTACGAGACCCTTTTCTCTCTGGACGAGAGCATGAATCTCGTTCCGACACTGGCAACGGGCTATGACCAGGTCAGCAATACCGAGTACAGCATTCACCTGAGAGATGGAGTGAAGTTCCACGATGGCACGCCTCTTGATGCCGACGCTGTGGTCTACTCCATCAAAAGAGTGCTCGATCCATCCAATTCCAGGCATGGCGAGCTGGACTTCATACAGTCGGTAAAGGCGGCAGACGACCACACAGTGACCATCGTCACCAAAGAGCCCCATTCTCCGACCATTGCCACTCTGGTGGATCCACTGGTCTCAATAGTCAAGCCTGGTGTGGATCTCAACAGCACGCCTGTAGGCACAGGTCCATTCAAGTTCGAGTCAAGCGAGAAGGGCGTCAAGCTGACTGTTACCAGGAATGATGAATACTGGGGTGACAAGGCGAAGCTCGATGGTGCGATCCTCTACGTAGTACCTGATGGAATGACCAGAGCCATGCAGCTTGAAGGAGGAGACGTGGACATCGCACGCGGACTGCCTCAAAGCGAAGTGGAAAACCTCAAGCAGGATTCGAACCTCGATGTTCTGAGCATGGAGACCATGCGCGAGAACCTCATCTATGTGAATATGAAGAAGGCTCCCTTCAATGATATCTCAGTGCGTCAGGCTCTCAGCTACGCAATCAATAGACAGGAGATCGTCGATACTGCACTTGAGGGCATAGGCGGCGTTCCGGCAATTGGCGTCTTCACATCTGAAAATCCCTGGTCGGACAATGATGAACTTTCAGCCTACGACAATGATCCTGCAAAGGCCAAGGAGCTTCTCAGCCGGGCGGGCATCACAGATACCGATGGTGACGGCTGGCTGGACTTCCAGGGAAATCCCTTCAACATCACCATAAAGACCTACACCTCCAGAGCTGAGAACAAGCCTTCTGCAGAGGTGGTGGCAGCTCAACTGGAGAACATCGGCATTAAAGCGAGCGTGCAGATCCTGGACAGCGGGGCATTGAGCAGCGACATGACCCAGGGCAACTACGATCTGGCACTCTATTCCTGGAGCACAGGCACAACCGGAGATCCGGACTATTTCTTCTCCAAGCACTTCGAATCCACCGGCGCTGAAGCCATGAAGAGTGGCTACTACAATGCCGATGTGGATAGCTGGCTCGAGAAGGCCAGGGCCACATTCGACACGCAGGATAGAAAGGAGTACTACAACAAGGTCCAGGAGCAGGTGCTAAAGGACTGCCCAGAGATATTCCTCTTCTATCTCAACGAACTTGCAGGAGCCAGCAAGAAGGTCACCGGCTACAAGCTGTATCCATCCAGTGAGATCAACCTGCTCAACCCGGAGCTTTCATTGGAGGACTAGATCTGCATCCCAAAGAGGTCATAGCCGAATACTGGAACAAAAGAAGCGAGAGCTATGCCAGGGGGACAATCTGCTGCAGAGACGATGAGAGAGAGGTCTGGCAGAGGTGCCTGCAACCGTTGACATCAGGCCTGAAGGGCAAAAGATGCCTGGATGTGGGTGCAGGCACCGGCTTTCTCTCATTTATTTTGCATGACATGGGCCTTTACGTCGCAAGCCTGGACCTCTCCATTGGAATGCTCTCTCAGGCCCGCGATGCAGCACGCCTGCGGAAGATGGGCCTGAGCCTTTGCCAGGCAGATGCAGAATGCCTTCCAATTTCGTCATCATCCATCGATCTAGTGATCAGCAGGCATCTTCTCTGGACGCTGCCGGATCCGGAAAGGGCCATCTCCGAGTGGATGCGCGTTTTGCGTCCTGGCGGCAGGATCGTTGCAATCGACGGAAACTGGTTTGATCCATCTGCAAAAAAAAGGATTCTCCGGTGGGTCTCAAGCCAGTTGACCTCTTTCTCATCTGAAAAAAATCCAGTTCCGTTCCGGGAATATTATCATCCGATAGAGGGGAACCTGCCGCTCTATCAATCCTCCCGGCCAGATAAATGCCAGGCGCTCTTTGAGGCAGCAGGTCTCAGGGAGATTTCACACGACCGCCTGGATGAGGTCAACCTCTTTTACAGCAGAAACGCGAGTCACTCCTACCGGCTCGCCAATTCTGATGCTGTCTTCCTGATTGCAGGCGAAAAAGAATGCTGAAATTTCTTTTCAGAAGGATCATATTGCTGCTGCCGGTATTGCTGCTCGTATCCATGATCTCCTTTTCGCTGTTCTATCTCTCGCCCGGAGATCCGGCAGAGGTCCTGCTAACAGGTCCTCAGGGGCCACCGGACCCAAAGGCAGTGCAGGAATTTCGAGAAAGGGAGGGATTCAATGATCCGGCAGGCGTCTTGTATCTGCGCTGGCTTGGCCGCGTTATGCACGGAGATCTGGGATATTCATTCGTCTCAGGGGAGAGAGTCTCAGATGCTGTACGCGATAGCTTTCAGCCGACGCTGCGCCTGGCAGTGGTGAGCCTTTTAATATCCATAATCATCTCGATTCCCATCGGCATCATCTCCGCAGTGAAACGGGGATCGGCCATCGACAACATCGGCATGACGATATCGCTTCTTGGAGTATCCATTCCCAACTTCTGGCTGGCCTATCTGCTGATCATCCTCTTCGCATTGCACCTCGATATCCTTCCAGTGGCAGGCTATGGTCAGGGAGGAGACATAGAGCATTTGATATTGCCAGCACTCACTTTAGGGATATCTGCAGCAGCAGTCACTGGAAGGATGATGCGCACAAGCATGCTGGAGGTGCTGGAGCAGGACTACATCCTGGCAGTCCGGGCGCGCGGCCTGCCTGAGTGGTCTGTGGTGCTCAAACATGCCTTAAGAAATGCCCTGCTGCCTGTTGTGACCATGATCAGCCTGAACTTCACATATCTGCTCAATGGCTCGGCAGTGATCGAGACAGTCTTCGCCTGGCCTGGCATTGGAAGCCTCATGACCCAGTCAATTTACAGCAGAGACTATCCTGTGATTTTGGGGTGCATGCTATTTCTCTCCATGTTGACGATATCATTGAATCTCCTGACAGACATCATCTACCGCTATTTGAATCCGAGGCTTGAGCATGAAGCAGGCTGTTGATCTGAGGACAAAGTGTGCGATCTTCATCCTGGCTGCACTTCTGATGCTTGCCATTTTTGCAGGATGGATTGCGCCTCACGACCCGGAAAAGGCACAGCCACAGTTGCGGCTGAAGAGCCCCTGCTGGGACTATCCTCTCGGCACCGACCACCTGGGCCGCTGCATTTTCAGTCGCATTCTATTCGGAATCAGAGTATCGCTATTCATTGGATTTTCAGTTGTGCTCTTCTCAGCCATCATGGGCCTGATCCTGGGTGGCCTGGCGAGCTATTACGGTGGACTGCTGGATGAGGCGATCATGCGGCTGGTGGACGCATTCCTGTCCTTTCCGAGCATCTTTTTGGCCCTGGCAGTCATCGGCTTTCTGGGGTCTGGCCTTTCCAATCTCATGCTCTCATTGATTTTGGTGGACTGGACGGGATATGCGAGGCTGGTCAGGGGAAGCGTCCTCACTCTTCAGGGAAAAGAGTTTTTGGAGGCTGCAAGAAGCCTTGGAGCAACGGATTATTACATCATGAGCAGGCACATTCTGCCAAACATCCTTCCGTCGCTCCTTGTCATGGCCACTTTGAGCGTGGGCTATGTCATTTTGGGAGCAGCATCCCTCAGCTTTCTGGGCCTTGGAGTCCAGCCGCCAACTCCTGAATGGGGATCGATGATGAACGATGCCCGGCCATTTTTAAGGACTCATCCATTGATGATGCTCTTTCCAGGAATGGCAATTACAACCACAGTCCTGGCATTCAATCTGCTCGGAGAGGGTATCAGAGAGATGCTCGACCCAAGATCCGTGAAAATTGAATGAAATATAACAAAAAATCGTTAAATTATTTTTCGATATTCTCTCAGTCTATGAATCCCTGCGCCTCGAATAGAAGGGCTCCGTTTTCGTCCATCTCGCGAACCACTGCCCAGGTTGCCCGATCTCTTGGAACGGGGTTCAGGTCGTCATCAAAGTATCTGATCTCAGATCTGATCTTCTCTTTCGAGCCGCAAAGAATGTTGCTTTTTCTCATAATAATCTATTATGCATTACTACTATAAAAGATTTTACTACATGTTATGTTTAATCTGTGTTATGTAATTAGAAATTCATGTAATTATAATATCCTGCCAGTCGTTGCATTGTCTCTTTCCCTTTCCTCCATGCCAAATCCAATCAACACGAAGCTCAGCACTGCAAGCGATATGCAGAATCCCGGAGGCAGATACCACCACCAATAGCCGTTGATGAATCCTCCGCGAGAAAATGCGAAACTGAGCATCATGCCCCAGCTCTTTTGCAGAGGATCGCCAAGCCCGAGAAAGCTCAAAGATGCCTCGGTGAGCATGGCTCCTGCCACTGCCAGTATGAACTTGGCGAAGACCACCTGCAGGGTGTTTGGCAGTATGTGACGGAAGATTATATAGGAATCAGCAGCTCCGAGGCCTCTGGCAGCCTCCACGAAAGGCATCTCGCGCAGTTGCAGGACGCGCGAGCGCACAACGCGAGCAGTTGAGGTCCACCACAGGGCAGCGATCACTATTATGATATTCCAGATGCTCGGGCTTGTGTGCGCAGCCAGGATGATCATCATCGGAAGAGCCGGAATTACGAGGATTATGTCTGTTGCTCCCATCAGAGCCTCGTCTGCGGCTCCTCGCAGAAATCCAGAGAAGAGCCCAACCAGTGTGCCTATGGCCACAGAGACGAAGGACGCGAAGAAGCCGACGAAAAGAGAGATTCTCGCCCCATACAATAGCTCGCTGAATATGTCCTGTCCGATGTCGTTTGTTCCGAGAATATGAGTCCAGCTCGGAGCCAGAAATGGCCTTCCAGGCTCCCAGGGGTCAAAAGGCGCTATGAATGGCGCAAATATCCCAAAGAAAAGAAAGATTATGAGCAGGATTATCCCAGAGAGCACAGGCCGTCCAGGCATCTGCTCATTGATCGCGCTTTTGCAGAGCCATTTATGGCATGCTCTCGAAAATCCCGTCACGATGAATCGCTCCCGCGAATTCTGGGGTCCAGAACTGAATAAAGCACATCAGCCATAAAGTTTGCAGCCAGCACACAGATCGCAATCACCAGAAAGCATCCGTGCAAAAGGGGATAGTCCCGTGCAAGGACAGCATCGTAGATGAGTGTCCCCATACCTCCCCAGGAGAATACTATCTCGACGAGCAGCGCTCCTGAGACCATGAATCCGAGGTCGAGCGCAATGACTGTGACCAAAGGCAGCATGGCATTTGAAAGAACATGCCGGAATAAAATATCCCTCTCCATCAGCCCTTTTGCGCGAGCTGTGAGAACATAGCCCTCATCCATGATCTGCATGACCGAGCTTCTCATGATGAAGTAGTTGTATGCGGCTCCAAAAAGCGTCAGGACAGATACTGGCAGCGCCATGTGCCAGATGACATCCTTCAGCTTCTCTGCACCAGCCAGGCCGCCTGCTGTGATGCCGCTCAATGGAAAGAGATCCAGGTAGAAGGCAAATATGAGCACGAAGAGCATGGCCAGCCAGTAGTGCGGCATGGAGTAGAGGAAAAGGAACAGCGAGGTGATGCCCGTATCAATTCCAGAGCCGCGACTCCATCCGGCCACTGAGCCCACGATGATGCCTATGATCGCGCCCAGGACAACGGACGGAATCAGAAGCACAACAGTCCACTTCATCCTGTAGGCGATCACATCCCATACCGGCTGGGAGTAGTGAAAGGAGTATCCCAAATTGCCCTGCGCCAGATTTTGCAGGAAAGACTGATACTGCTCGAAAAGAGGCCTGTCCAATCCATACTGCGCTTTCAGCTCTGCCACCAGCTCTGGCGAGCGGTAGTAAACCTCCTCTCCAAGAAGGCTGATGAACGGATCTCCAGGCATCATTCTGGGGATCAGGAAGATCAGGGTGA
>DAONDW010000010.1:0-16464 GCA_035402785.1 Methanothrix sp.
GCTTTTTCATTCTGGTGATGATCTATCTGCATGAGAGCATCTGGTGGTATGTGGTTGCAGCACTCTGTGTGGATCTCGGAAAGGTCATGGACATGTACCTGGAGGGAATTAGAGATGCCCGCTCCATATCCTATCTCTTCTTCCTGCTCGCCACTGGACTGATCATCTGGTCTGCAACAGGATTCATCCTGGCCAGCAATACAGACCTGAAGTTCGGAATAGGCATGGTGGAGTCTGTGCAGTATCTGGCCATATCCGCCATAGTTGCCATACTGATCACAGTCATTGGAGTGAACGTCTCCAAACGCATTGCTGGAGAGGGACCGCTTCAGCCGGTAAAATGATCGAAGAGACTGGAGGAAGTCAGAGCAATGCTGGAAATTCAGGCTGCCGGTGAGAGATGTCTGTGCGATTTCACATTTGACTTTTACTGGCAGCATCAGGGAAGCAGGCTTGATCCCGATTATGCCGTCAGCGGCACCAGCTTTAGAAAAATGGTCGAGGCCCTTCGGCAGGGAGATACGGTCAAGATCCTGGGCGATGCAGGAAGCCGCCTGGGATCAAGCCTTGGAGAAGACCTGTTGCGCCTCGGTGGCAGGGGCGGGCCCATTGAGCGCACAGGCAGGATCATAGTCGACGGCGATGTAGCAGGTCACATGGGCATAAGCATGCAGCGCGGAGCCATTTACGTCTCAGGCTCCGTCAAACCGCCTCTTGGAAATGTGATCCAGACAGATAGCGATCTGTCAGGCTACAGAAAATTCATCTCAATCACCGAGGTCCTGGAAAAAAATCTGAACATCATAGAGCCCAATGTCTCAGATGAAAAGGGCCTGATCATAGGCGATGGCATCCTTAGGGACACCCTTGGAGCCAGAAATCCCACGGGCAAGAAAATCAAATTGAAGGGCAATGCAGGAATGAGCACAGGAATACTGATGCGCAGTGGATCAATTGAGGTCTACGGCGATGCTGCAAGCAATACGGGAGTTCTCCTGCAGGGTGGCAGAATCGTCGTGCTGGGCAGCACAGGCGATTTTACCGGCGCAGAGATGAGAGGCGGCGAGATCATAGTCGAAGATGATGCAGGAAGCTATTCATGCGCTCGCATGAAAGGTGGAGCCGTCTATGCAAAGAAGGGAAAGCCCATCCCGCCAGCTCGCATGCTAATTCCTGACAGTCGCGAGCAATCAGCAATTGCTCAGGCTCTGAACATTCCATTATTGCATGCAATGATGTACAGAAAGCTGTGCATATAACTAATAGTATTAGTTAAATATCTAGCAGACAATAAATTGACCATATGGCCAATGCAAAGACACCGTGTGAATATAGTATTTCAAATATCAATTAAGCAGCAATATCATATTAATAAACTATTATAGAACATTAGCGATCATATCAAAATATATGATAAATGGCCCCGATAGTTTCTATTTTAAGGGGCCAATTTTTTCAAGAGCTGCGTCACCCTCTATGCCCATCACAATCGAAAAAATCCATTCGCTGAGTTTGGCACAATGCTCAGGAATGCAATCATCTATGCAGCCCGCACAGGGCTCAAATGCATCAAGAGCCAGCAGTGGATCAAAACGCCTTCTGCGAGACTTCTCAGCGCAGTAGAGCCGATAGGTTCTGATTCCATCTACCGACTCGATCTCTCTGGTGATGAGATTATCTTTGAGGAGCTTGGCCACAATGCGGGAGCATTTCCTGGAATCGATCTTCAGGATCTTCCATAGATCGCTCTGAAGAGCCCCTTCTGGACGCGACTTAATGTATTCGAACGCCTCATCAGCAGACATTTAAGACCTCTGTGGCAATTTCATTCGATTGGACTTATGAGAATAATGTTATTCCCGCGAAGAATCACAGATCCGAGAGAGCGGGTCTTCTCGCCGCCGATCAGCTCAACGGTCTCCAGCAGATGAAGGTTCAAATACTCATCAACGCTGTTGAGGACTCCCTCCAGCACATAGCGAGGCGATCCTTTCATCTCCACCTGAATCTTGCTGCCTACCAGACTCTGAACCTTTTTGGTTGGAAACATAAACCGGACTCCTTGGTAATTTGCAATTGATCAATTTCGCGAATAAAATTGAGCGCGGCATTCAGGCGGATACCACGCCTTTTACGCCCTTTACGCTCTTCTTAAGCTCTTTTTCAATGAAGTTTTTGAGCGTCATCTGGGAAAAGGGACAGCCTGCGCAGTGCCCTTGCAGCTTTACCGTGACCATTCCATCGACGATATCCACGAGCTGCACATCTCCTCCATCCACACGAAGGCCTTCCCGGATCTTCTCCAGGGCGAGCTCAACTTCATTTTTGAGATTATCCATGTATATTTCAGTCCCCTTTCACCTTTATAGATGTAACTTTGTGCCCAATGATCGTGTACCTTATCCCTTTTAAAGCTTCCTCGAGCTGCTTGATGATCTTTTCGCATTTGTCGGAGCCCACGACTGTATTTACCATCACACCGGGCTCAGAGTGATCCCGAATGGCTTTCATGGCCATATCAGGGTTTTCGTTCAGCCTGAAGGTCTTCCAGGTCTTGGGTGCCATTCCCTGATACTCCATGAGGTAAAAGCCTGTGATGCCAAGCTCCGTCAACGTATTTATGACCCGAACCAGATGCTCGTGATCAACGAATATCTTGACCATCGTCTTCATTGAGTTCCCCAGAATATATCGATCATCAGACTTTAAATAACTTCGCGGTTATCCTGAGGCTTTCAGGATATTGCTTGGATAGCACCCAGATACCATCCAGATATTCTTTTATCCTACCCCGGCGAAGCAGGCCTCATTATGGCCAAAAGAGATATCAAAGAAGTTCTGACGGGCATGGGAATTGGCGAGGAAGAGATCGTATCAGCGGCAATGCAACTCTACTTTCCTCATCCTGGAGTGGAGACACGCGAAAAAGCGGAGGCGGTGTTTCGGCAGGAGATGGATCTTGCCCTCTCGGACCCCAATTTAGCTCTTCTGATCTATGCAGGTGTTCTGCTGGAATCAGATGGCGAAAAGGGCAATCTTCCCAACATCCATTCCGATGATTACGAAAAGGATCTGACCTGCTTGATAGCTGATGAGGTTTTGGGCCTGTCCATTGCCAAATACATCGGAGGCTACAAGGGCCTTTTTGATTATGTTCGCTACGATAAGGCAAAGCCCGGGATCCTCTCTCGCCTGGGCCCTTTTATGGATGATGTGGTGGCCGGGCTCATCGGCGGTGTGTCTGCCAACATGTACACAAGAGCTGTGCAGATTGCCGAGAGGAGTGAAAATTGAAGGATATCCTATTTGCACTTAAATCCGGATTTGGCTGGCTGTCCACCATTCCAGTGGGCATATCCATGGAGGGAATCGAGGCCCTGATGAGGCATGTCTACGTCTTTCCTGTGGTGGGCCTCATCATCGGAGCCATTCTGTCTCTGGTGGCCTATATCGCAGGGCTCGCTCTGCCAGCCAATCTCGTGGCCATAGTGGTGATTGCGGCCATATACCAGCTCTGTGGCATAAATCACATAGATGGTCTGGCGGACTTCGGCGATGGCGTGATTGCCCACGGAACGCGGGAGAAGAAGATTGCTGCAATGAAAGATGTCTCTTTAGGGACTGGAGGCGGCGTTTTCATAGCTGTGATACTGCTTGCAGCCTTCGCGATCATATCCGATATTCCAGAGGCCCTGCTGCCTTCTGCCCTGCTAGTGGCAGAGATTTCAGCCAAGGAGGCCATGATCTGCTTTGCTGCGTTCTCCACATCCCTGCAGAAGGGATTCGGTCAGATCATGATCGAGCGAACTGGTCCGCTCCATTTCGCAATCGGCCTTGCCATATCAGCGCTCCTGTGTGCTGCAGTCCTGGGACCTCTCGGCCTTTTTGCCCTGATCGTAGCCCAGGTGGCAGCACTCTACCTGGTCACTGTGGCCAACAGGAACTTCGGAGGGTCCACAGGAGACGGCATTGGAGCTGCCAATGAGCTGGCAAGGGTGGTCGCCCTCGCAGCAGTTCTGACTTTGGGAGGTGTTTTGCCTTGGATGCTCTGGTGATGGCAGGCGGACGCGGCTCACGCCTGAAGATGGGTGAGAAGCCGATGGTCAGGCTCTTTGGCAGATCGCTCATAGACTATGTCGTTTTGGCCCTGGAGGAAAGCTGCATTGACAGAATATTTATCTCGACCACTGAGAACGTTCCAGCAACCCGTCAATGGGCCCTGGACCGGGAGCTGTCTGTCGTTGAGACAGGAAGCTATGGCTATGTGGCTGATATGATCGAGGCTGTGCAAAAGGCCTGCGTAAAAGATCCAATCATGGTCATCATGGCTGACCTGCCGTTAGTCACCTCTGACCTGATAGACGGGATCATAGAGAAATATGAGGAAAGGCCGGAGCCAGCTCTCTCCACTCACACGCCGCTGGAGCTGCACAGCCTTCTTGGAAGAAGGCCAGACTCCCTTTTCAACTATCAGGGCCAGCTCATAGTCCCGGCAGGAATAAATGTGCTGAACGGCGCAGATATAGAGAAGGAACAGGAGGACTATCATCTCATTTTGAAGAGAATCGAGCTGGCGGTGAATGTGAATGTGGCCGAGGACCTCCTGCTCTGCGAGAAGATCATGCAAGGTGATTTCCTTTGAACAACTCCATTATAATCAACGGCGAGAAGTTCTGCGCCGATGACCTGCTATTGCTTACCGGCGAGAATGAGATCAAAGAGCCGGAGAAGATCAAGAACTACATTCTGCTGGTGGCGAAGGCACTCAGAAATCCCATGCGTCTGCCCTGGCTTCTCAAGGACATATTCGGCCTCTGCATAAAGGATGATGAGCAGAGGGACATGAGGCTCTGCCTTATCCGGGTGCAGGTCCAGGCTGAGCTGATGATGAACCAGGATATTCAGAGATATCAGCAGAGGCGCTACGTTGCCCAGGTCATTGAGATACTGCTCTTCAATGAGCTGCTGCTTGCTCCGCGTGAGCCAGTGGAAGAGGGAGAGATCGAATAGGACTCTTGGGTCAATTCAGTTCATTCTTTGAAATGCAAAGAAAAATGAGGGCAATCACCAGGATATCTTTTTTCTGTAGTGGTTTCGGACAACGATTGCCAGCATATTGGTGCCCAGCACCACTGCAATTAGCACCAGAGCTGTTCCCCAGGCCCTGGCCTCCACATCCCATGCTCCCAGGAAATAGATCAGATTCAATAGATGGTAATCCAGGTTATTGACTGGCTGAAAGAGATTTGGAAAGATCCCGTAGACCATCTGCACAGGCGTGGCTGTGAAGGTAACTGCAGTCCACATGATTGGTGCAGTCTCGCCGCTGGCCTTGGCAACTCCCATGATCACGCCTGTGAGAATGCCGGGCATGGCTGACGGCAGGACCACCCTTTTGATGGTCTGCCATTTGGTTGCACCAAGGGCCATGCTTCCCTCCCTCAGAGAATTTGGCACGCTCTTCAGGGCCTCCTGACAGGTCAAAATTATTGTGGGTATATTGATCAGCCCAAGGATGATGGAGCCGGAGAGAAGGGAGACGCCAAAAAAGCTCACCAAAAAGGCCAGGCCGAACAGGCCGAAGACCACTGACGGAACGCCATTCAGGCAGCTTACGGCGATGGTGATGAGCCTGTTGAGCCTCTGGCTCTTCGAGTATTCATGAAGGTAGATGGCAGCTCCGATGCCCAGAGGCGAGGATACGATCATTGCTCCGAGCACCATCCATAAAGAGCCCACTATTGCAGTGCTGATGCCTCCTGCCTGGCCCAGACGCCTGTGGGGCGTGGTCAGAAACTCCCAGCTTATGACACCAATTCCCTTGTAGATTATCATGAAAAGAATTCCGCCCAGGAGAAGAAGAGAAAGGACTGCTGAAAGGCGCACAACCAGAAATACAAGCGCCTCTCGACCACGAGCACTGTAGCCGTAGATTATATTGAGAGCGTCCTTGACCAAAAGCATGCTGGCAATCAAAAACAGAAGTGGAAGGATGAAGGAATAGTCGAAGGATGCGCCCACACCCAGAGGCTTGCGGATGATAAAACCGGAATGAAGGATGCCATTTTGAATTGAAATGATGATGCCTGAGCAGATGAGGGCATCTAAAACCAGGAATGGTGCAGTTTTTTGGGGATTCTTTGGAGCAGACGAGGACAGATATGAGACAATTACCAGCAGAACGTCGATGAGAAGGCCCGCCTGCCAGAAAGAAGCGAGCTGGCCGATATCTGGCTGTAGCAGCAGGGCTGCAAGCGAGCTGATGAAAATAATAGCAGAAATGCAAAGAGAGACTATGATGGTTGGCCTGATCTTCATATCAGTATCCTCCGAATTTGCGTCTGATGCGTGCTCTGGCATAATCGGCGATCAAGCTCAGGATGGAGACCACAATCAGCAGGGCAAATCCAACTGCGAAGAGGACATGATAATGCATTGAGCCTCTGGCAACCTCGCCCATCTCGCCAGCTATCACTGAGGTGAAGGTTGCTCCCTGATCAAAGACATCGTAGATGGGTGAGGCAAGCCTTGCCACATTGCCAACCACCAGGAGGACGGCCATCGTCTCTCCGATGATGCTGCCGATATTCAGGAGAATTGCTGCAGTGATGCCGGAGGACGCTGCAGGAATGGTCACATTTGCGAGAGTCTGCCAGCGATTGGCACCAAGAGCCAGCGAGCCCTCCTTGAATTCGCTTGGGACTGCACGAAGCGAATCCTCGCAGATGGTGGTGAGATAGGGAATGAACATGATTCCCAAAAGGATCGATCCGGCCAGAATGGACCTGCCTGTGAGCATGTCAAAGCTGTCCTGAAGATAGGATACGAGGATGATCACACCCAGGAAACCGTAGACGATCGATGGAACTCCTGCCAAAAGCTCGATTGCAGGCTTCAGCAGGGCCTTGCTCTTTGGCCCGGCCAGCTCAGCCAGATAAATGGCCAGAGGAAAGCCTATCAGGATGTTGATGAAGAGGGCGAGAATGGTGATGACGAGAGAGGCTGCAATAAGCGGCAGAAAACCGTAGATATCTCCTGCAGGGTGCCATTTTGATCCGGTGAGCAGCGAGGCGACGCCGATCTCGAAAAAGGCAGGCAGGCTCTCATGAATGAGGTAGTAGAATATGAGAAGCATGATGAAAATGGATGTGACGGCAGATATGAATAGCAGAGACTCAACAAGTTTTTCCCCGTATTTGCGGGGCACCTTCATCCTGGGCCACTTCATGCGTTTCGACAAAATGCATTGACCGGTTAAATCACTTACCTATATGATCTATATAGCACACATATCATGTAAATTTTCTATATAGCAGTCTTTTGCAGATAATCGCAAAACACTATCTTCCGGACTCAAGCCTGCTGGCGATTTCCTCGGGATCATAACGCACGCTGATGACCCGGCATCGGCCCCGCTCCCCGGACCCGGTGAAGTCCGCATTTATCAGACGGACTGAGTCGAGCTTGTTCAGTATCTCATGAAAACGGGTGTATCCAGCGCCGGACTGGTCATGAAAGCGGGTGAAAAGATCTCCGGCGTGCCAGCTCTTCTTCTCCGCCGCCAGTCGCAGCACCATAAGCTCGTCGCCCTTCAGAGATTTCAGAGCATATGTGAGGTGAACCAGGCGGGAGCGGTCGTAGGAGCCGGCAACATCCTCAAGAGAGATGCTTTTGGATGCGCGCTTTTCTGCCGAGAGGCCTGACCTTTTCAGGAGGTCTATTCCGACCCTCAGGTCTCCTGACCTCTCTGTGCAGTCCACAACCTCTTCCAGGACCTCCTCAGACATCACGCCCGGATAAAATCCCATCTGCACACGGCGGCTCAGGATGTCGCGTATCTCCTGGCAGGAGTAAAGGGGAAATGCGATCTCTTCGGGCTGGAAGACCGAGACCACACGCGGATCGAGGACGTAGTTCAATGAGAGTTCGCTCATGACGCCTATGACCGCCATCCTGGCTCCAGGAAAGGTCTCGTGTGCCCGCAGGAGGGAATAGAGGACTTGATCCACCTCTTTTTCGTGAAAGAGGTAATTTATGTCGTCTAAAGCCACGACGAGCACGCGATCCTTCGCTGCAGCCTCCTGAGCAATTTTCTCGAAGATTCGCTTGAAGGATATGCCGCTCGAAGGGGGCGCGTGATCGAAGACCTTCCTGTATATTTGATAAAAAACCGAATATCTGGTGGAGTCCATCTGGCAGTTGATATGGATTGGGATGACCTGGCTTGTGTGGGCCTCGATCTCTTCGAAGAGCTTGAAGATGGCAGTGGTCTTTCCTGTGCCTGGTGGGCCGAGGCACAGGGCGTTTACAGGACGGCCCCCCTGCAAAGCAGGACGGATGCAGAACTTCAGGCTGTTCATCTGGGATTCCCTGTGCAGGAAATGCTCCGGCAGATGATCTAGCTCGAAGAGATCTCTATCTCGAAATATCGTCTCCTCCCACAGGAGGATATCCGATTTATTGGGTTTCTCAGGGCTCACTGACTGAGTATATTTTGTATTTCCTTCTTCAATATGGCGCTCACAACGCCACCATCAGCTTTGCCCCTCAGCTCCTTCATGACAAGCCCCATCAGAGGACCGCTGGCTCTCTCTCCCTTGGAGCGAATGAAATCAACCTTGTCAGCCACAATAGCCTGAACAGCCCTTGTAACCTCACCTTCATCAACGCCAGAGAGACCTGCTTCGGCTGCTGCATCAGATGCTGCGATCTGCGGGCGCTCTGCCAGAACACGCAGCAGGGCTGCCAGGCCTTCCTTGGCCACATTGCCGGAAGACACCAGAGCAAAGCAGTCCTTATAATGCTGCTCAGTCAGATTGGTGACGGGCACGCCCTCGCGCGCCAGCTCAATTGGAATGGTCTCAATGGCCCGGACCACAATGGAGGCTGGCAGTGAACAGGCCTTCAGAATGTCCTCGAACAAGGGATAATTGGCTGAGGCTGCCATGACCCGCGCCTGCTCCACAGACAGGCCGTATTGCCTGACGAAGCGCTCGGACCTATCTGCAAACAGCTCAGGCAGAGAAAGCCCCGCCAGCATCTCCTCGGTGATGGCAACGGAAGGCACATCGGTCTCAGGATACATGCGAGCAGAGCCCGGAAGAGGCCTCATGTACTCAGAGCAGCCGTCTGGCAGAGCCCTGCGAGTCTCCTCTGGAACACATGCCATGGCCTCGCGGGCCCGAACCTGAACAGCAGAGAGTGCCTTTTCCGCCCGGTCTCGCGGTCCTGTGACCATGATCACAGCATCATTATCAAAAGCACCAAACAACTGGCGAACAGCAGCAACCTCATCTGCAGTCACGCCGTAAGCCGGCAGCTCGTCGGTATGAAAGATGCCACCTACTCCTGCTCTTTTAGCCCTGTCTGACATCTCGGAGCCCAGACGCCTTTGAGGCTGAATTTCCCTGCCAACTAGTCCTGCAAACCCGGATAACCTGCACGCGAGAACAACGCCGCCAGCTTTTAGGGAGCGGGCAAGCACCTTGGAGCCGGTCCTGGCAAAGGTCTCTGTGACATCTTTTACAGTATCATCGACTGATGCCTGGCGTTTTTTCAGCTCTTCTCGAATCTCCAAAAGCCGCACCTGGCGCAGGGCCTCGAACTCCACGACTTTGTCAACCAGGTTCAGGGCCTGAACGCCCTTGACCTCCACTCTGGCACCGCCGCGGATGGAGACATTTACGTCCTGGCGAATTGTGCCAAGGCCCCGCTTGACGCGACCTGTGGAGCGCAGAATCATGCCAAGGTATGACGCAACCTCTCTGGCATGTGACGGTGAGACGATGTCCGGGGCCGTTCCTATCTCCACCAGAGGAATGCCGAGCCGGTCAAGAGAATAGACCACGCTGTCGCCTTTGTCCTCGATGATTCGCGCAGCTTCCTCCTCCAGACACAGAATGCCTATGCCCACGCGCCCTTCGGCGGTCTCGATCCAGCCATCTGAACCCACATAGCCGGTGCGCTGAAATCCAGATGTATTGGAGCCGTCTATCACCATCTTTCTCATGACCTGCAGCTCATCCACAATTTTCAGGTTCAGAAGCCTGGCGATGATCAGGGAAATTTCAAGTGCTTCGGAGTTGATTTCTCTGGGCGGTTCCTCGTCGGCCTCCACGAGGCATGTGCTGTCATAGGACTTGTAGATAAACCGGCGCGATACCAGAGCCTCTTCCAATGCTGCGCGATCGATCTCACCAAGCTCGCTTCGCGAGGGTCGCAAATACCGGAAGAACTCAAAATTGGATTCATCCACTTCTCTATGTCTGGTGGGGCAGCCGCAGAACAGCTTGCAGGCCGTGTCAAGCTGCTGGTGAATCTCAATGCCGCATATCAGGCCCAAAGCGCGATAATCCAAATGGGGGGAGTCTTCTTTTACCATTGGTCTACCTTTCAGGGACTATCGGTGGTTTAACTCTTTTGACTGCCTCACGTATATCCTCGGACTTGACAGTTTTTCTCTTGGCGTGATTGGCCCAGCCCACAGCCTCTCTTGCTACCTCAAGGCCATAGCTTTCCAAAACCTCTGCCAGCGCATCCCTCGCGCCCTCACTCACTCTCTTGGCCCCGGCCTCGCGGATAAGCCGGCTCACAGGAGCAACAGGAAGTATCGGCATTCTACATACACCTCGCAATTCAGGATTTTGCAGTCATATGAGTCATAATTTCGATTTATAAGAGCTGCAAGTCCGAATTAGCTGTTTGTCCAGCTTCAATTCCATATATAATTTTTGTCTGCCAATGTTATCCGCCATTTTGCAGAATAACATCGATTTTACCTGATGCCAGAAATTCTTGCAGGACAAGAAACGATAGAATCACGTGCATCATAAATTAAACCCACAAGATCAGTTTGATTTGGAATTAAAGCCAAAAAAGAGAGAAAACAGGAAAGCTGACGGGAAATGTTATTTAGGTTGCGGCATATGATAATTGCAGAAGAGGAGCTGATGATGAGCGAGCACATATGCAAGGCCATAATTTATAAAGATCTGGAGGACGTTTACGGCCCCTGTGGATGCGGCATGAACATGGCAACACTGCCGATCCTTCTTCCCAGGGACTGGGTAGTACTGGAACGCCCGGCTCAGGCAGAGTGTGATGAGTTCGGCAAGGGCGACGACTTCAGACGTGTGGCAGGATTTTCCTGCAACCAGGTCTTTGAGCATGAAATAGAGGGAAAAGAATACCTGGCGAACTTCTCCTGCTGCACAGAATGCGCTGAGAAGGCAGTGGAAAAAGGATACGCAGTCTGGGCGACAAAATCGTATCCAAGAGCACTGCGCTGAGATTGGGATGAGAGATTGTGCTCCCACCATAATATAACGGTGTTTTATATAACGGTGTTTTCATGAAGTACATAGTCTATTCCACACAGTCCTGCCCCAGGTGCGAGCAGCTAAAGGCGGCACTGAAGAAGATGGACATCAAATACGAAGATGAGGACATGAGCACCCCTGAAGCACTCACTGAGCTGCGAATAAATGGGGTATTCACCCTTTCTGCTCCGGTCCTTCAGGCCGATGATAGGTTCTTTACAACAGAGGAGCTGTTCTCCGGAGAAAAACTGGTGGACCTGTCAGGCATATTGAGCCGCTAGAACTCCCTGCCCTGCACCCGGCTGATATCAAAGACTGCCGTGTGGGCTATATGCATCACTGCAAATGTTCCTGCCTGGATGGGGTCGGTTACAACCAGGTCCGCCTGATCAGGAAGCGAGCCAGCCATCTTCAGGGCGATGACTGGAATTCCCTCGGCCTGAAGCTTTTTTACCTCCTCGGTTATGCGCCCGCCCATGAGTGCGCCTGCCAGAACAAGAATACAGGCCCTGGGCAGGCGGCCCACAGCACTCACTGCGTCGGCAATGGCAGCCTCTCCCACCAGTGGAATCGTATCGACGCTTATCCTCTCGCCACGCAGATTATGCCGGTCAGCCTCGCTCACTGCACCAACTGCGACCTGCGCCACCTGAGCCCCGCCGCCAATGATGATCACCCTCGAACCATAGATCTTGTCAAATGGCGCATGAATTGAGACCTCAAATATGGATCTGGATGCTTTCAGCTCATCCACTATCAGGCTGACGTCTTTGGCCGGGCAGTCTATCTCCATATAAACTGACGCTTTGCCCAGGTTCATGCCTCTTTCCAGAACAAACTGCTGAGTGTAGACTATGTTTCCGCCTCTTTTGGCCACCGCGCCGGCTATGTCGCGCAGCATTCCCGGCTGATCCAGGCATATCACATTTATGGCTGTGCTCATGTATTGCCCCGCGATGACCCTGGTGCGCCGTGAAACTTTAATATGACGAGTGAACAACACAAACATGATGGATTTTTGTCCCCAATGCAAGAGCATGATGATGCCCAAAGACGGCATGATGGTCTGCAGAAAATGCGGCCATAAAATGCCGAAGGCTGCCGGAGAATCAATGGTCAGCAAGACAAAGCAACTGGACCGAATAGTGCCTGTCCTGGAACAGGAATCGGCAGGCCTGCCAACAACCAATGCCAGATGCCCCGATTGCGGGAATAATGTTGCCTACTGGTGGCTTCGCCAGCTTCGTTCAGCCGATGAGAGCGAGGTCCGTTTTTTCCGCTGCACCAAATGCAATAAAACCTGGAGAGAATATGACTGAGCACCAAACGCTAAGCAGCAACTATATTAAATATTAAATGGCTCAGTAGGAGGAGGCTTTTGGAATGTTCAAGGCAGTAATCAACGCAGAGACTCTGCGCGACGCAATTGATTCAGTCTCTTCTCTGGTAGATGAGGTCAAGTTCTCCATATCCGAAACTGGCCTGGAACTAAAGGCTGTAGACCCCGCCAATGTGGCAATGGTATCGCTTCATATCGGCCACGAGGCATTCGAGTATTTCAAAGCGGATAGCTGTGAGATAGGCATCGACCTCGTCCGCTTGAGCGATGTGCTGAGCATGGCAGATAAGGGCGAGAACGTCCAGCTTGAGCTGGAAGAGGAGAGCCACAAGCTGAAGATAGGAGTTGGATCGCTCTCCTATACCCTGAGCCTGATAGATCCGTCGGCCATCCGAAAGGAGCCGCGCATACCTGAACTTGATCTGCCGGCCCATGTGACGCTTCCGGGCGTGGAGCTGCGCCGGGCGGTAAAAGCTGCTGAAAAGGTCAGCGACCATGTGATTCTCGGCGTCTCCGATGAAGGTTTTTACATGGAGGCCAAGGGAGACATCGATTCGCTCAAGCTCAAGATACCGAGCACCGAGCTTTTAGGCATGAAGCCCGGCGAGGCAAGGAGCCTGTTCTCCCTGGATTACCTGGAGGACATGTCCAAATCCATAAGCAAGGCAGGAGAGGTCACGCTTGAGATGGGCATAGACTATCCGCTGCGGGTTCACTTCAAGCTCGGCCAGTCAGTTGAGATCAATTACCTTCTGGCTCCAAGAATCGAGCAGGAATGAGGTACTCAGACTTTCCATTTACCGAAGAAGCTGCCGAACAGGTGCGAAAGGCCGGCTATTCTCTGCAAGGTCTTCTTGCCAAAACCTCTTTTAAAACTGTGCGGGGCCGGGCTATGCAGAGGGTGGCAGGGGCCATCAGCGGCACCATTTCAGAAGGCACAGCTCAAACGGATGCCGAGGCCCTGGCAGAGCTGCTCTCTTATCCTCTGGCGCGGGTCATGGTTTCATGTCTTGGCGACCCCATACTGCTGCGCCGCTATGCACTGGCTGAGGCGAAGCTGGCTTTTCGGAGAATGCAAAACGAAAAGGAAATGCTCATGGCTTTGGCTTCTGACCTGGGACTGCATGCCCAGGGGCCCGGGCCCTACAGGATTCATTTTTCAGAATATATCAGCACAGCTCACGGAATGAAAAGCCCTAAATGGAAGCTCACAAATCGCGATCTTTACCAGGGCTACCTCACAGTGACTGAAGAAGAGCTCAAGAGGCTCATGGAGGAGGCTGTGCGGGAGAAGGTGCTGAAGGGATTGCCCCTTGCTGTGGACGAGACCATCTGCGCCTCACTCCAGGAATATCTGGGGCCTTTGAAAGAGCAATTGGATGCCATGAGGGCCAGGGATCGGGTGGACCTCGGAAAGGTCGAAGAGGGAGCTTTTCCACCATGCATCAAGAAGATGCTCTCAGATGTGGCAAAAGGGGTGAATCTGGCCCACAGCGCACGCTTTGCTCTGGTCAGCTTTCTTTTGCAGATCAATATGACAGTAGATGAGGTTGTGTCTCTCTTCAACACCAGTCCGGATTTTGATCCGGATAAGACCCACTATCAGGTCGAGCACATCTCCGGGGCTTCGGGCACCAAATACAAGCCGCCTGCCTGTGCCACGATGGCCACATACGGCAACTGTCCGGGCGAGGACGAGCTTTGCAAGAGGATTCGCCATCCTCTCAGCTACTATGAGCGGAGGATCAGGACCTTTCGGCCTCTGCCATCTCAGAAAGGGCCCGGAGCAGGGACCTGATTTTGGGGTTGTTTTTGTTTTCATCGCGGACGAGCGTCATCATCACTTCCTCTTTCAGTGGCTTAAAGCCAAGACCAGCTTGCAGGGCAGAATGCCTTTGCACATAACCGACATCTGCCCTTCCGGAGGAAACTGCTGCAGCCACAGCCGAATGGGTCCTGGCCGTCCGCACGTATCCGGGATGAACCAGGCCCAGGGCCTTCAGTTCAGCCTCAAATGCATCATGATGCAATGAGTCTTTATGCCAGCCCACAATGCCTGCCTTTGACAGGTCTGCAGGCTCCAGTAAGCCCCTGAAGGCAAGTCCCATCTCCATTTTTGTGCTCCAGGCTGAAGAGGTCCCTTCTGGCATGGCCCCGGACCCGAGGACCACTGCCACATCTGCCACACCATCTGCCAGGTAGAGCCTTGCCTGAAGAGAGCTGGTGTTAAGAAGCCTGATGCTGCCAGGCTCATCTTCAGCCAGCCTTTCCAGAAGAGGGCTGTTCTCTCCGGAGACAACCAGATGATCTGATTGCTCCTCGCTGAACAGCTCAACCTGAACTTTGCGGCCTGCTTCCAGGTATTCCTCGCCTGCTGGGATGTCTATGACCCCATCAGCTCCGGCAAGGGTTGTGATGGAGCCGCTGCCCTTGTCCACAGGATAGACCAGATCACCTGAGAGGCCCACGGCCATCATCTGCCGGCGGCCTTCAGTTCTCAGAGGCCCTGCAAGGCGCCCAGATGCTCTCATCGTGGTGTGTTTCTGGCCCAAAGCCAGTCGAATGATCGGTGCCGCCAGGCATGAGAACACAGTAAGAGCGCTTGTGGGATAGCCAGGCAGGCCGAGACATGGTTTTCCGTTGACAGTTCCAAAGAGAACAGGCTTTCCTGGCTTGAAATTCACACCGTGAAAGATGAGGTTTCCGATATCATCAATCACCAGATAGATCATATCTCCGACTCCCGCGGAGGTGCTGCCGCTGACAAGTATCATGTCGCACTCGCGGGCCATCTTCTGCAGAGCACCGGCCATGTCCTCTTTATCGTCCGGTAGAATTCCATAGGGCACAGCCTTGGCACCGCAGTCCTCGACTGCAGATGCTATTGTGTAGGTGTTGATGTCATAGATCTGGCCTGCTGCCAGAGCCCTGCCTGGCTCGACCAGCTCATTTCCCGTTGATGCCACTGCTACCGTCAGCGTCTTGACAGGCACCTCGAAGAGGCCGAGGGCTGCCAAAACGCCTATCTCGCGCGGCTGCAGCCTGATTCCCGGAAAGAGAATTGCCTCGCCAAAGGATATGTCGCTTCCCGCTGCCTGGATGTTCTCCCCTGAGTAGACCGGCCTTCTCAAAAGGACGTTTTCGCCTTCTTGCTCCGCATATTCGATCATGACAACAGAGTCGGCGCCTGGCGGCATCATGGAGCCTGTAGAGACCTCTGCAGCTTCGCCTGAGGAGACGCTCACATCAGGCTGCCTTCCCATCGCAACTCTGCCCACCAGCTTCAATGAAACAGGCCGGTCCTCCCGCGATTCGATGGTGTCTGCTGCATTCACTGCAAAGCCGTCCTTAGAAGCGCGGGAGAAGCCGGGAACATCAATGGCCGAGACTATCTTTTTCGCCAGAATGCTGCCTTTTGCCTCCTTGAGCGGGATATTCTTCGTGTGAACGGCTGGGATATGCTGCATGACGATCGATAAAGCTGCATCCAGTGCTATGAGGTTGCGAAACTCCTTGGGCATGATAGGCGTATTTTGCTGGGCGTCTATAAAAGATATGAGCCACGCGGTTGCTATCATAAAAAATCATAAAAGATCGGAACGAATCACAATAGTATTGAATGTTAGAAATAGAAAACATTTATATGCCAGGATGTTAGAATTACATAACATGATGACGAAGAGACTATTGATGAAAATGCTTCCCGGTGCAATCCTCATCATTGCAGCACTGGTTCTTTCCTATCAGGGCTATGATGCAGGATTCCTGGCGATAGCCGGAGCTGTGGCCATTGGCATGGTTCTTTTC
>DAONDW010000011.1:0-2979 GCA_035402785.1 Methanothrix sp.
CCTGGCTGTTCATGAGGAAGCTTCCGTCTCCTGCCACATCGATGACATCGCACTCAGGCCTTCCCATCCTGGCTCCGATGGCCGCAGGAAAGCCGTAGCCCATTGTGCCTAGCCCCCCGGATGATATGAACTTGCTCGGATCCTTATGAACAAAGAACTGAGCTGCCCACATCTGGTTCTGTCCAACCTCGGTCGTGATTATGGCCTCTGGCGCGATCTCGCACAGCTTTTCGATCACATACTGCGGCTTGATGACATTCATGTCCGGAATGTAGCGCAATGGATAATCCTTCTTCCAGCCATCGATCTTCTCATTCCACTCGCCCCTCTCCTTCGGCCTGACCTCCTTGATCAGCGCAGCCAGGGCGTTTTTGGCGTCTCCAACCACAGGAATGTCCACACGCACGTTCTTGCCGACCTCTGCCGGGTCCACATCTATGTGAATTATCTTGGCATGAGGAGCGAAGCTCGATATCTTTCCAGTCACCCGGTCATCAAAACGCGCACCTACTGCCAGGATCAGGTCTGACTCCTGAATTGCGTAGTTTGCATATTTGGTGCCGTGCATTCCAAGCATTCCAAGAGACAGAGAATTATCCTCTGGGAAACAGCCTATGCCCATGAGGGTCGTGGTCACCGGGGCGTTGATCTTGCTTGCCAGCTCGAAAAGCTCTTTGTGCGCTCCGGCATACCTGACTCCTCCGCCAGCATAAATCACGGGCCTGCTGGCCTGCATGAGAGCACCTGCAGCCTTTCTGATCTGCATCTCATGCGCCTTGAAGGATGGCCGGTATCCCGCTAAATTGACCTCAGGCCAGGTGAACTCCACTTCATCTACAGTCACATCTCTTGGCAGGTCTATCAGCACCGGTCCGGGCCGTCCAGTTCTTGCAATGAAAAACGCCTCCCGGAAAACGCGCGTGATATCCTTTGCGCTTCGAAGCAGATAATTGTGCTTTGTGATGGGCAGAGTGATCCCGGTTATGTCCGCCTCCTGAAATGCATCCTTGCCAATCAGCCATGTATTGACCTGTCCGGTGATGGCGACCATTGGCACTGAATCCATGTAGGCATTGGCAATTCCCGTTACCAGGTTTGTGGCACCTGGGCCTGATGTGGCAATGCACACACCAACCTTTCCGGTGGCCCTCGCATATCCATCTGCCATATGTGCAGCGCCCTGCTCATGTCGCACCAGAATGTGGCGAATATCGGACTGATAAATGGCGTCATAGAGGGGCAGCAGTACCCCTCCGGGAAGCCCGAATACTACCTCTACACCCTCTCTTTTCAGGCACTCCAGCACAGCCTGCGCACCCGTCATCTTGCTGGGCATTTGGCTTTATCCTCCTCTTCAAGTCGCATCAGCCGGTTGATGCCCTCCAGCACCGCTTCGACCGATGCCATGATTATATCTGCATCAGCTCCCCGAGCTGTTATCTTTCTGTCTGCCATTGCCATCGTCACCCAAACTTCTACTACAGCATTTGTGCCGCCTGTTATGGCGTCCACATGATACTCCTCAAGACGCACGTCTGCCACGCCTGAGATTGCCCGCCTTATGGCATTTATGGCTGCATCCACAGGCCCCACGCCAACTCCTGCCTCCAGCTTTTCGCTGCCATTGAGCTGGATCTTGACTGAAGCTGTAGGGGTTACAGTATTTCCTGCAACCACTGTTACCTCCTCCAGCCTGACCTTTGGCTCCATCTGAATGGAGAGCACGGTGTCGGCTATGGTCTGCAGGTCCGCATCGGAGACGCGCTTGCCCTTGTCACCCAGCTCCTTTACCCTGGCCACAATCTGAGCCAGCTGGGTTTCAGAGACAGCAACCCCGAACTCGCGCAGGGCCAGCTCGACAGATGCGCGACCAGCGTGTTTGCCGAGCACTATGCGCCTCTTCCTGCCAACTGTCTCAGGATGCATCGGCTCATATGTGCTCGTATCTGCTAGAAGCCCGTGCACATGAATTCCAGCCTCATGGGTAAAGGCATTGTCGCCAACTATTGCCTTGTTCACTGCCATGGAAAGGCCGCACATGCGCGAAACCATGCGTGAGAGCTGGTAGATGTCCTGACACTTGATTCCTGTATCGATCTTATAGAGGGATTCAAGCGTCATGACCACTTCCTCAAGGCTGGCATTGCCTGCCCTTTCTCCTATTCCGTTCACGGTAACGTGTGCCTGAGAGGCTCCGGCGCGAAGGGCCGCCACAGTATTCGCAGTAGCCATGCCGAAGTCGTTATGACAGTGGATGCTGATTGGCGCTTTCAGCTTAGAGAGACGGGTGAAGATATCTGCCGTCACCTCTGGAACCAGCACACCCACGGTATCGCAAAAAGCCAGCCGGTCTGCACCGACCTCGATGCCTGCCCTGTATATGCTCTCCAGATAATCCAAATCGGAGCGGCTGGCGTCCTCTCCAGACAGCTCCACCACCAGGCCATGATCTTTGGCGTATTCCGTCACATTCACGGCCTGTTTTATCACAGACTGACGATCCGATTTGAGCTTGCACTGGATGTGTAGATCCGATACGGGCACCACGAGATGCACGGAGTCAACATTGCAGCTCATGGCGGTATCAATATCTGCAGTCAATGCTCGAACATAGCTGCATATTTCTGCCCGCAGGCCACAATCAGCAATTGCCTTTATAGATTGGCGCTCTCCTGCTGATGTCATGGCCGAGCCGGCTTCAATCACATCCACTCCAAGAGAATCAAGCCCCTGGGCGATGGCCAGCTTTTCCTCCAGACCTAGAGAAACGCCCGGAGTCTGTTCACCGTCACGCAGGGTAGTATCCAGAAATCGTATTTTACCAAATAAAGCGATCCCACGCATTCATGCTCAATCACCTTCGGCCACCAGGCCGTTCTGGCTTAGAGGTCTTTAATGATTGATAAAGCTAACGAGGGATCAGGCGATTTCGTTGAATGACGTTTGAAGGGGAATCTTTAAACCGTTGAAATGTGATGT
>DAONDW010000011.1:3079-5240 GCA_035402785.1 Methanothrix sp.
TGGGAGACGATCATATAGTCTCAAAGACCGCTGATTCCATGGAAAGCAAGCCCAGGGTCGCGCCTGATGAGCGAAAAGTCACAACCGCAACGACCACAGGGCCCAATATGCAAATGCCCGATCCCTCTCCAAAGCCTCTCAACCAGAATGCTGCAGGCGATCAGGCCTCGATGTCCGAAGACAGCGGTGCTTCGAAGAGCGAACAGCCTTCAGAGCCTGAGCCAATGGATGCAGAGGGCAAATGGTCTCTAAAGCTGGAGGGCTCTGGCATCACCATAAATCCGATCTCGCTCATTCAGACTGGCAGCAGCCTCATGTGCATGGGCACTCTCAATGACGACAGCCTGAAGCTTCAGGTAAATGGAAAAGGCACAGTCAGCGGTAACACAATGAGCCTTGAGGTCTGGACTGTGATCGCCGAATTTGGAAACCAGATAGATAGGAGCGTGGAGCTGGATCTCACAAAGCAGGACGGAAAGTTCTCCGGAGATTATAAGCTATATTCTGGAGATGAACTCCTCGGCAAAGGAAATGCCACCGCCAGCAAACTCGCATAGGAATTCGATCTGATATAGGAGGACTGAAGTTGAAGATCCCGATTATTATTTGCGTGGCACTGACATTGGCTCTGCTTGCAGCCCCGGCGTTTGCAGGCTGCGGAAAATGGGTTGTTCGAGACAACACAGATTTCCTGAAGGACGATATATTCGATGATGCCGTTGCATCTTCTACTGGAAGCAGTGCAACAGTCAGTTCCGACGGGACGCCTATCGCCAGAAATGATACTAAAGCCGAAAACATGACCGCAGTCTCCGGTGCATCCAGCAGCACAACCCAGGGCACGAAAAAGGCTGCTGCCATAGACCTGGCTGGGACGTGGAAGGTGAGCCTTGAGAGCGGCGAGGCTGATCCGGGTGCTGAAAGAAACATGAATCTCATCCTGATTCAGAGCGGGGACAGGTTGCAGGGCTATGGTACCATTATCGAGGATGGGGCAGATATTCCTGCCACTGCCACAGGCACCATATCTCAGGACGGAATCAGCCTTGATGTAAAGCTCACGCAACAGAAAAAGGACTACAGGCTGGATATGGCGCTTGTCAAAAGCGAGCTTTTGGGAAGCTATGAGCTATACGAGACAGAAATGCTGAAGGAGAATGGAAACGCAACAGCTAGCAGGTCCCGTTGATGATGGAGGCTTTTTTTCTGTTTTGAGAAAAAGGCCTGGACCTCTGCAGGAAAGGCAAATGAGAAACGCATTTTCATTGGTCGCATCACTTTTGATCTGCCTGGTGATGTTTATGTGCAGCAGCGCTCAGGGCACGAGTTCAGCACTATCGATCAGCGGTGATTTCGGCAGAGATTGGATTGACAGCCTCAATGCCAAAAGTTCCCAGAATGCATCTCAGACGGCTGCACAGGATTCGGGAAATGATCTCTGGTCATGGGGAAGCTCGCCCAAAGGAAGCATAGCGGTCAACGGAAACCTTGTTCCGGATCCCTATTACGTCTGGAAGTCGCTCAATTATTCGGATGGGTGGATGGGACAGATGTATGTCGATCCCAGCACGGGATATCCGGTCTATGGTTACGTGGACCCATACACAGGAATGGTCGTCAATTATTACATGGATCCGAAAACTGGGAAGCCTGTCTACACAAATGCCAATTACCTCGATGCATTGCCATACATCAGCAGCGTTCTGCCCACATATCCGTCTGATTACTCGCGAGAAGGATACGTGCTGCCCAAGATCTTCACATGAGCCATCAGCATCATCCATTTCTGTCGGGTGATGCATCGATCCTGATCGCGAAAGAAATGCATCCGGCAAGGGCTGCAACCTGCTAATAGGCTGGCATCAGCCCGATTAGCTGCCCGGATATCGGGCCAGCTAATTATCTGAGTTGAGCGCTTTAGCCCTTTTTCCTTCTTCGATCAGTTCTTTGACCCTCTGTCCGCCCTTGTGGCCGATAGCCTCATAAAAATCCCTGCCGTGCGTCTCTGCGGTTTTTTTTCCTCCTTTTCTGCCTGCCTCCTGAACTGTCATCGTGCCCTTTTCATTTCTTTTTGACCTGTTCTTAGCATCTGCCATTTCTTCTCCTCTCCTACACCTGCAAATATGAATATGGTTTGACCAATTATTATTGAATCATTCAT
>DAONDW010000011.1:5340-10919 GCA_035402785.1 Methanothrix sp.
GCAGTGATCCCATAGGTGCCGATCTTTCTTGCGAGGTCCACGATCTCGGTCTTGTCCAGAGAGATCAGCGGATGAAATACGGGCACGCCAATAGAAGCCTGCTCTGCAAGGATGTTATCCGCAGTCTGTGATGCGACCTGTCCCATCGAGTATCCGGTCACAATGCCCAGGCATCCCTGCGTCTCCATAATCTCAGAGGCTATGAGATACATCAAACGCCTGCAGAGAACGCAGGTCGCCCTGGGGTAATGAGCAGCTATCTTTTCTATTCCCCTGCGAATTGGAACTGTGATAAAATCGATCTTTCTGCCGGAAGTCCAGTTTGCCAGGACCTCTGCACATCTTCTGCATTGCTCAATGGCATCGGCATAGGGCCTTGAGTCAAAATGCAGGAGCACCACCGGGCAGCCCCTTTTCATCATAGCCCAGGCTGCAACTGGTGAATCTATGCCTCCAGAAATGAGGACGAGCATCTTTCCCTGAGATCCGAGAGGCAGGCCGCCCACGCCCTTCGCGACCTCGGTGAAGATGAAGGACCTGTCCCTTCTGGCCTCAACGAATATCTCCATCTCAGGCTCATCCAGGTCCACAGCCGATCCTGTGGCAATCCTGACCGCATCGCCAACGGTTCGCCCGATTTGCTCGCTCGTAAATGAGACGCCTGAGCGCCTGGGCCGGATTGCAAAGCTTGCTGGCTTTCTCTGACAGGCCAGCTTGACCGCTGCCCGGCTGATCTCTTCTAAGTCGGAGGCAACGGTCTCGGCTGGACTTGCCGAAACAACTCCAAAAACCCGGGTTATGATTTCGCTTGCCCCTGGGTCAGAGGTGTGGACGAAAATCCTTCCCTCGCCCCTATCGCTTTTAAACTCTATTCCGGCAACTCTAAGACAAAAAGAGATATTCTCAGCCAAAATGCGTTCCCAGTGCTGCCTGGTCCAGCTATCCTTCAGTGTGATCTCACCGTAGCGAACCAGCACTACATCCTGGGAGATCATGTTCTGACTTGAGTGGCCTTTGCTGATCTCTTGATCTTCTTAACCCTCGAGCCTGCTGCTGTGTATCTCTGCATTGGACCGGGCTTCTTGTGAGTGGTCTCAGCCTTGTTAACCTGCCTGACCTGCCCCTTTCTGCCCTTGATCTTTACCCATTCTATGCTTCCAGTCTTTCCCATGGTGAGACCCTACAAAAGCAGGATTTAAAAAGCTTGTGATTAGCAAAAGGCTTTTAAGCACATTTGACCAGTAGGAGCTTACTGCCTCGTGGGACAGTGGGGTAGCCTGGTCTATCCTCGAGGGTTTGGGACTCTTGGACCGCGGTTCGAATCCGCGCTGTCCCATTAATTTTTTCTGCATTTCTCAGATGATTGCGATCTCTTTGCAGCATCTGCATGCCTTTTCCAGTTCAGACGTATCAGCACCCGGAAAGTGATCGATGAGACAGATCTCAGCAGGCTGTGCTCTCTCAAAGAGCCTTTTCAGGTCGCCGTGATAGACCTCAATGGAGCATCTGCCGCGAGCGCGACCCACCAGCACTGGATCGCTTCCGACTTCAGTGCGAATGGGCTCCTGATGCTCGATCTCATCTATTCCGAGCAGGCCCTTATTGACCTCTAAATTGAGAAGCACATTTTGCACAGCAGGCTTCCAGGCGTCATTCATCACCACCCGGCGGGCTTCTGCCAGGACGCACATCAGGCCGAGCGTTCCCGGACCCGACAGCCCGTCCACGACATCGCGAAGCTTTCCTTGAAAATAGAGCTGCTCTAAAATTCTCATTTTAGGGGCGTTTTGCCTGGAAAACTCAATATGAATGAGGGACTGGTTCCTGTATATCACAAGCTCCCCAAAGAGGCTGGTGACCACATCGGCGCGCATGTCGCAGCCAGCGAGGAGCACATTTCCGCCAGGCTTCCTGAGAGGATCGACAACGCCTGGCACCCCTTTGCTCAGGATCACACCCTTGATCTCTGGAATCTCAGCAACCATCGCCTCTGCTGCCTTTTTGCTGTACCTTTCGCCTGAAAGAATCAGGCTTTTTGGCCCAAGGCGCGGCGGATAGGCCAGAGGATAGCCAACGTCGATCAGAGGTGTGCCAACGCTCCTCAGACTGTCGCCCTCGTCGCGCAGACCGAATCTCTGCAGCAGATGCAGCGCATCGAGCATCACGGCATCAAGAGCAGCCCTGCCACAGGATCTGCAGCGTTCTATTTTCTCTGGAAGAAATGCTGCCCCTGCAGCCTTGTTCAGGTTCGGCTCAGGCGCGCAGGCAGGGCAGGCCTGATATCTGCTGTCAATTTCCGCCAGAACCTCTTCAGCAGGCCGGATGCAGTCGCTTTTGCAGACAGGACACCTCATGGTCTCATTATCCTCCTGATCATTTCAGCCATCTATCAGGATCTTTTCATCTTTTTCCTTTAGAAAGGTTTGTAAATAAGAAACTCATTGAGGCGGCGAAGGTGGTTTTGGACATGGCACAGAGAGGCATTAGGGAGTTTGATGCAAAGCGGTTGTTGTCTAGAGTCCTCCCAGATTACCTCGGTGAATTCACCTACAAAGGCGATGTTGCACTTGTAGGACCAGAGACGGACCTGGAGGGGCTGACATCATGCTGTCCCTGGTTGAATACGGTCAGGCTTGTCGTCAAGCCGGATCAGCTCTTTGGAAAGAGGGGCAAGCACGGGCTGGTTCTTCTGAATGCCGATTGGGAGCAGGCGAAGAAGTTCATCAAAGATAACATGGCCTCTGAGGTCACCGTGGGCAAGGTGACTGGCAGGCTGACTCATTTCCTGATTGAGCCATTTGTCGCTCATGACGAAGAGTATTATGTGGCCATCAGCACAGACCGCGATGGTGATAATATCTTCTTCTCGGTGCAGGGCGGCGTCAATGTGGAAGAGAACTGGGACCGGGTTGTCCGCTTTCATGTGAACGTCCTGGAAGGAATCGAAGGCCTGGACATAAAATCCAAGCTTCCTGCGAGTCTGGGAGATCGTCGCGCTGCAATAGAGAGGTTCATCAAGGCATTATGGCAGTTCTATGCAGATGCGGGATTTGCTTATCTTGAGATCAATCCCTTCACATTCCATAACGGCTCCATAGTTCCTCTGGATATGGTGGCCAAGCTCGATGATGCAGAGGAATACTGGCAGAGGAAACGCTGGGCGGGCCTCACCTTCCCCGAGCCCTTTGGCAGGAGCCTCTCCAGAGAAGAGCTCTTCATCAAGGATCTTGATTCCAAGACAGGGGCCTCATTGAAGCTCACCATTTTGAATCCGGATGGGCGGATCTGGACGATGGTTGCCGGTGGCGGAGCCAGCGTGATTTATGCTGACACCATTTGCGACCTGGGCTTTGCAGAGGAGATGGCCAATTACGGTGAATACAGCGGAGACCCCAACACTGAGGAGACCTACTACTACACCAAGACCATTTTAGATCTGATGACGCGTCACCGGGACCCGCGCGGAAAGGTGCTTCTCATAGGAGGAGCCATAGCCAACTTCACAGATGTGGCCAAGACATTCAAGGGAGTGGTCATGGCACTGGAGGAGTACCAGCAGAAGCTGCAGGAGGCTGGCGTCAGGATATTTGTGAGAAGAGGCGGCCCCAACTATGAGCAGGGACTCAAGCTCATGAGAAGTCTCGGCAAGAAGCTTGGAGTGCCCATTGATGTTTACGGACCTGAGACGCATATGACTCGAATCGTTCCCCTGGCCCTGGAGGATGCATCTGTATGAGCAAGACGGATAGAAAGGATTACGTTCTCTTTGACAAAGACACAAAGGCCTTCGTCTACGGCTATCAGACCAATGCCATTCAGCGAATGCTGGACTTCGATTTCATCTGCAATCGATCAGCTCCGAGCATTTCAGCAATCATCAACCCCAATCGAGCTGGCATTCACAAGGCTTTCTGGGGAAACAAAGAGATCATCCTTCCAATGTACAAGACCATCCCAATGGCTGCGAAGGCCTATCCAGAGGCTGATGTCATGGTCAACTTCGCCTCACACAGGTCAGCCTTCGAGACCAGCATGGAGGCTCTCGCTGAAGAGAGCATTCGCGTGGTGGCAGTCATCGCCGAGGGCGTGCCTGAGAGGCAATCGCGTGTGATGAGTGCAACTGCCAGGAAGCTAGACAAGATCGTGCTCGGACCTGCGACAGTTGGTGGCATGGCAGCCGGTGCATTTCGCATCGGAAACACTGCCGGCACAATTGAGAACATCATTGCATCCAGACTATACCGGCCAGGGTCAGTGGGCTTTGTCTCCAAATCCGGAGGTATGCTCAATGAGGCCTTCAACATAATCTCTCGAAACTCCGATGGCATTTACGAGGGAGTGGCAATTGGAGGAGATCGCTATCCAGGCTCTACAATGCTCGATCACATACTGCGCTATGAGGCCAATCCTTGCATCAAGATGATCGCATGTCTTGGAGAGATTGGAGGCGAGGATGAGTATCGCATCATCCAGGCTTTGAAGGACAGGAGGGTCACAAAGCCTCTGGTGGCCTGGGTGACTGGAACCTGCTCACCAGTTCTTCCTTCCAGCGTTCAGTTCGGACATGCCGGGGCCAAAGCCGACTCTCAAAAGGAGACTGCGCAGGCCAAGAACGATGCCTTCAGGGAGGCAGGAGCATTTGTGCCGACCTCTTTTGACGGCTACGGAGATGTCGTGCGCCAGGTCTACGATATGCTGGTCTCAAAAGGAGATATCGTTCCATTTGCCGAGCCGGAGGTTCCGAGGATTCCCGCAGATTACAGCAAAGCCCTGGCATCCGGAGACATTCGAAAGCCGACCACATTCATATGCACGATCTCTGATGACAGCGGTGAGGAGCTGCTTTATGCCGGAAAGAGGCTCTCAGAGGTTCTCGAGCAGAAAATGGGAATCGGCGGAGTCATTGGGCTTCTGTGGTTCAAGAAGCATCTTCCCGACTATGCTGCGCGGTTCATAGAACTCGTCCTTCAGATCGTGGCAGACCACGGGCCTGCTGTGTCGGCAGCTCACAATGCAATCGTAGCTTCGTGTGCAGGCAAGGATCTCATATCCTCGCTATGCAGTGGACTTCTGACCATCGGGCCGCGCTTTGGCGGTGCCATTGACGATGCAGCACGCGAATTCAAGAGGGCCAAAGAGACAGGCATGACACCTGAGCAGTTCGTAAACGACATGAAGAAAAAGGGCATCAACATCCCTGGCATCGGCCACAAGGTGAAGAGCGTCAAAAACCCGGACAAGAGGGTTCAGTTGCTCATAAGCTACGCCCGTGCCAATTTCCCAAGCACCGATCTGCTCAATTATGCTCTTCAGGTCGAAGAGCTGACAACTGCAAAGAAGGGCAACCTGATTCTGAATGTGGATGGCTGCATAGGCATTCTCTTCCTGGATCTGATGGGCTCATGTGGAGCTTTCACAAAGGCGGAGATCGATGAGGTTGTAAAGCTTGGATACCTCAACGGGCTTTTCGCCCTCGGAAGATCGATTGGCCTGATAGGGCACATTCTCGATCAAAAGAGGCTTGGCGCGCGGCTTTACAGGCATCCGACAGAGGACATCGCCTACATGATGCCCACATC
>DAONDW010000011.1:11019-15213 GCA_035402785.1 Methanothrix sp.
CAAGCGTTGAGCTTAAGTGATAGTATCGCCTTTTAAGCCCAGAGGCGGGCGAGAATGGCGACAGGAACGATAAGCCAGAAAATTTTTTCGCGGGCCTCCGGCTCTGCCAGGATGGTGGAGCCGGGGGAGATCGTCGAGGCAGGCGTGGATTATGCCATGTCTCATGACGGCACATCTGTTTTGGCAATTCGGGCATTCAAGGAGATGGCTTCAGAGAGCGTTTGGGATCCGGCGAGGATCGTCATACCCTTTGATCACATCGTTCCTGCAAACAACGAGACTGCTGCGGAGCTGCACAGAGATGTGCGAACGTGGATAAAAGAACAGAATATCGTGAATTTCTTTGATTGCGGAAATGGCGTTTGCCATCAGGTCTTTCCTGAGAAGGGCTTTGCAAGACCGGGCCTTCTCCTTGTTGGGGCCGACTCTCACTCCTGCACCTACGGGGCCTTTGGTGCATTTGGCACAGGTGTTGGGGCTACAGACATGGCCGAGATCTATTCGCGGGGCAGGCTGTGGTTCAAGGTGCCTGAGACAATGGCTGTTCGGATATCAGGCAATCCGGGGTCCAATGTGTCGGCCAAGGACATTGCCCTCATGGTCATAGGCAGGATTGGAGCAGACGGGGCGACTTACAGGACTGTGGAGTACATCGGCCAGGCCATTGAGTCCATGAGCATCTCAGGAAGGATGACCCTGTGCAACCTTGGAGTGGAGATGGGAGCCAAGGCTGCCATAGTTCCGCCTGACAGAAAGACTGAGATGTGGCTTTCAGGGCGCACTCAGGAGAGCTACAGTCCTGTTCATTCTGATCCTGGTTCATACGATTATGAGCTGGAGTTTGATGTCAGCGATCTTGAGCCGCAGGTAGCAGTTCCATTCAGGGTGGACAACGTCCGGCCTGTCTCTGAGCTGGCAGGACTTCCTGTAGATCAGGTTTTCATAGGCACATGCACCAACGGGCGGCTGGAGGATCTGGAGGCTGCCAGTCGCATACTGAGAGGAAAGCGCGTGAAGGCCAGGACCATCGTCATTCCTGCGTCAAAAGAGGTAATGATGCAGGCGCTGCAATTGGGCGTCATCCAGACGCTTGTGGGCTCCGGGGTGATGATAGGCACACCAGGATGCGGGCCATGCCTCGGAGCGCACATGGGCGTTCTCGCAGAGGGCGAGGTCTGCGTATCCACATCCAATCGCAACTTCCCTGGGAGAATGGGAAAGGGAGGGCTTGTCTATCTGGCAAGCCCAGCCACCGCAGCGGCCTCAGCCCTGAAGGGATGTCTGGCTGTGCCTGAGACTTAGGATCATCGTGGTTCAGGATATTTGGCTATTTGGCTTGGCGATAAATATCTGGCAATAATTCGGAATGTATTTGTATTGGAAAGAGGAGCCTGGTGAGGATGAGATTTGATCTGCATGTGCATTCCAACTGCTCTGATGGAAGAGATGAGGTTGGAGCAATTTTAAAAGCTGCAATAGCTAAGGGTCTGGCAGGCCTGTCGATTACAGATCACGACAGCCTCAAGGGCTCCCAAAAGGCCATGAGGATCATAAAGGATGAAAAGCTCGACCTGATTCTCATTCCCGGTGCTGAGGTCACGACCTCAGAAGGGCATCTTCTCTGCCTTGGGATAAAGGAGCTTCCGCCACGCGGCAGGAGCCCCGAGGAGACTGCTGACCTGGCTCGCGAGCAGGGTGGGATCGCCATAGTTCCCCATCCATACCATCCATTCAGGCATGCCATCGGGCGCATTCCTGACTGCGATGCTGTGGAGGTCTACAACTCCAAGCATCTCTTCGGAATAGCCAATGCCAGAGCCCGGAGAGGCGCAATGAAGCGCCACCTGCCAATGGTTGCCGGGTCCGACTCTCACTTTGCAGCCACGGTTGGCCTTGGAGTGACTGAGATTCCGGCGGCTGATGCAGAGGAGGCAGTTGAAGCTATCAGGGCAGGAAGGACGCGGGTGATAGGAAAGAGGACGCCTCCGCGTTTTTTCATAGGAAATACCTTTCAGTCGATATACCTGATTGTGAGAGGCGGGGGACGGAAGAGACGGTAGTTCGGACCTGGATTTTATAGCGAATAGCATGGCCAATTTCTTCTCATTTCAAATCAGGAATGTTTCTGAAATGCATTGAATGGGATATTAAATAAGAATTGTATAATTAATACGCAAAAATATATAGTTTCCTGATACTCTGGACTGAATAACAATGTAATCTAACCGGAACATTTATAAGAATTGAACAACTATAATCATTATTATGAGAATGATTATGTTTATTTTTTTAATAATTATTGCATGTATGTCAGCTCATGCAGTGAAAATGAATGAAGAAATACAATTTGAAGGCGATGGGACGATCTTTACGGAAACTAGTGGTGAATCCGTTTATGACAAAGTAAATGGGCATGGGGATGATCAGCAATATTCTCGTGAGCTAACTACATACGGTTATGGTCAGGCCAGACTTACATCCAGTTATATGTATAAAAATATTAATAAAGAACATCAAAACGATGCTAATTACACAGGAAGCTATAGTGCAGGATTGATAATGCCCGATGGGATACATCATTCATTATCGATTCGGTCAAGTAGAAGCATAAATTCTACGAGCATTATCGGTTATGAAAATGGTGACATAGACTCGGGAAGCACGTATTTTGATATCGAGACAAAGCTTGGGAACCTATCGGAATCAGTGAAAGATTATTCCAGTTCCATTCCTAACGATATCGCATCATCAACGCTGACGGGAAATTTCTCACTCCTGAATGAACTGGAGGAAACATATATTAAAACCTGTACAAATGGAGTTCTTTTGAAACAATTGGATGATGTAGATATGCGTGGATTGAAAGTCCCAAAGACGATCTCAATCAAAGGCCCACAAACGATAATCATTGAAGGAAAAGAAGCATCAGACGACGTCCAGGCCAGTTACATGCAAAGCGATGCTGCAAGCGAAATCAAAAATGCTATCGACAACCAAACCAGTGGAAATTATGGAAAAGCTAGAGAATTATATATTTCAGCATTAAGCTTATCAGAAAAAGGTCTGGAGCTGGATCCCAGTGATCCATCAGGCTGGATAAATAAAGGAAATGCTCTTGCAGGGCTTAATAAAACTAAGGATGCATCCAGTGCCTATGGCGAAGCGATCAAACTGGATCCTGAAAACACACAGGCAATAACTGGCAAGGCATTGACGCTATACAAGGCAGAGAATTATGGTACATCGCTCAGTTACTTTAGCAAAGCCATTGACCTGGATCCAACAAATGATCGAATGTTGTATTATTATGCAAATGCTTTGTATAAGTTAGCCAAATATGATCTTGCATTGAACTCAATCAATAAATCATTGGAAATCAGGAGGGATTCTAAAGGCCTCCTGTTAAAAGCCATGATCTTATATGCATCAAGAAATTGGAAGGAGGCTGTTGACCAATTTGACGAAGGCTTCCAGGAATCACCTGATGAAGGAAAATATTTAGGAATATATTATTACTATCAAGGGATGGCAAATTACGAACTCAGTAAGTGGGAGGATGCAAAAGAAAGTTTCGAGAATGCAAAGGAGTTAGATTACGACTTAACTGCGGATGCTCTTATAGAGATAGCGCTATGTGAAAAGCATTTGAACTCTACGGAAAATGCCGGAACGATGAGTTCTGGCAGCGCCAACATGCTCGCCACTAATGCATCTGCAATTAGCATTCCATTAAATCCGTAGATAACCGGCAAAGGAGATGAAAGACATGACAGATGGTCTCTTAAAATTTACATGCAAATATCGTCCTTGTGGTAAGGATAACTTTCTAGAGCCTTCGGAGCTATCCGAGAATGCTGCTAAAAGGACCCGATACATATTGTATTGCCGCTACTGTGGACGTGCGATTCAGACTCAAAGAGAAGTAAAGAGTGATGATCAAGGAAAATGGCTGCCGTGCATAGAGTATACTGGTACTGGGGCTAATTTAACAACAGGGCCAGTCCCTGATGATAAAGGAGGATTTGTTTGGGGCAAAGCAGGAGGTGGAAATCTCACAGAAGAAGAATTTATAAAAGCACATGGAATAAATCCTCGAATCGATTGGTGCTTAAGAAGGCAATCAGAAAATTCAGCGCATCCGAGCTATGAAAAGGCATGTAAGGAATCTGGAGGTAAAATAAATAAAATCAAATA
>DAONDW010000012.1:0-15128 GCA_035402785.1 Methanothrix sp.
TACCTTCTGGGCTGTGATGCGCATCTTATGCGTTCGCGGCAGATTATTAAGACTGAAATTGCCTGGCTGCAGGACGCCCTCCGGGGGCTGGGCTTGAAGCCGGTGCCAAGCAGCGTCAATTTCATTTTGGTGAACATCGAGCCCTCCTGCCTGGCCTCGGACATCCTGGCAGAGAGAACCATGAAGGAAGGGGTGCTGGTGAGAGACTGCCAGTCCTTTGGCCTTGGCAGGGGCTACATTCGGGTAGCAGTGAGATGCCGGGCGGAAAACGAGAAGCTGATTCGAGCTTTGGAGAAGGCCTTGCAATGCAGAGGCTGAACTGCGAGAGATTCCCATGTCACTATCCTGAGCAGGACTGCTCTCTTTGCTTCTGTCCGTTTTATCCATGTCGCGATACCAGAACCGGCGGGCGGGAAAAGGATGGAGAATGGAGCTGTCAGTCCTGTCATATCATCCACAGGTCCGAGGTGGCTGGCATGGTCCTGGACGCGCTCATGAGAGGCGAGGACATAAGGGCCGTCTGGATGAGGCTTGCGGCTCAACTATAATGTGGCGCAGCTATGAAGGTGCAATGATTATGTGGAGCAGGATTTCATGATTGCAGAGGGCCTGGCGGTCTTCCTTTTAGCCGTGGCCTGGGATATCCTTCTGGGCGAGCCGCCAGCAAGGATTCATCCAGTGGTGTGGATTGGAAAGCTGATTGCCTTTCTGCGTGCCCGCGCCCGTCCGAGCAGGGCCTATGGCATAGCTCTTGCCGCAATAGTAATAGTATGCACTGTGCTGGTCGGTCACATGCTGGTCATGGCTGCAGGATATGTTCCCCTTCTGCCGCTCATAGTGTCTGCATTTCTCTTCAAGTCCACATTTGCAATCAACTGCCTTCTTCAGGTGTCGCGCGATATCGGACAGATGATCGACTGCGACATGGATGAGGCGAAGTCCATGCTGCCTGCCCTTGTTGGCCGGGACACAAGCCATCTATCAAAAAGCCAGGCTGCAAGCGCCGTGATCGAGTCTCTATCTGAAAACTATGTGGACTCAATTCTCTCGCCTTTCTTCTACTATCTCCTCTTCTCGCCCCTGGGCCTGGGCCTCGAGGCTGCTCTGGCATTCAAGGCTGTGAGCACCATGGACTCGATGGTAGGCTATAAAACCAAAGGGCTCAAGGAGATCGGTTTTGCAGGAGCGAGGCTTGACGATGTCCTCAACTTCATCCCTGCCAGGCTTTCCATATTCCTGATCTCTCTTGCAAGCCCAGCCCATGCACAGGTCGCACTTCGGGCAGCTTTTCGTTATCATGCGAAGACGCCAAGCCCGAATTCTGGCTGGCCCATGGCAGCGTTTGCCGGATCGCTATCCATTCGCCTGGAGAAGCCGGGATATTATGTTCTGTATGACGAGGGCCAGCAGCCCCAGACCAGCGATGTGCCAAGGGCAGTTGGCCTGATGCAGGCTGTGATTGCCATCACCATTGCAGTGGCATTGGCTGTCATGTTTTTCATCCCTTAAGCATAATGTTTATCCCATTCAAGAGATGATGGATAACAAATGCAAACAATGGGAGATCTCCTGGAGAATGTTCGCGAGTTTGCTGGCAGAAGCTTCACCAAAGATGAGGCAGAGAGGCTCTTTTCCTGGAAGGTTCGCGATATTGCAGTGAAAAGCGCAAAAGGCGATGAAAACCAGATTCGCATCGCCTTTGAAAACGGCTACCTTCTTTTCATCAGGTATTTCCTCAACCTGGACCCGACCGAGACCGATGACACCTGTGAGTTCACATTAGGCCTTCTCACAGATCTTCGCTCTCGCATAAGGTATGATATTCATTATGCCGGATACATTCACGGACAGGGCTACATCAGGCTGCGTCTGGCCGATAGCAAGAACCGAATGCAGCAGATGTTGCTGGATGAGTTCTACGTTCCTGCCCTTAAAAATGTCTACAAGCCCATCATCCTCAGGTTCAAGGGCTTTTTTGATCGCGATTTCTTTGGAGTCGAGGCGGACCAGGCTTTTGGCTGGATCTTCTATGCTCCCGTTCGCTTTCGAAGCGAGCACAAATCAGTAGGCATCGGGGAAGTCATGGGACGCCTGGGCGAGCTGGACCTGCTTTTAAAAGACCCTCAGATCAGGCATGCTCTCGCGGAAAATGACCTGCAGTTGAGCCTGCTTCCATCCATGGTCTGGACGGACCTCTAGCTGCCACTGGCTGAAAAGCCCTCGATGCCCGGAAATCTATTCGCAGGGAAGTCTTCACCTGATATTTTGCGGCTGACAGGAGACTTGCAGAGCATGATGGGCCTGTCTGCCTTCATCAGCCAGAGCTAATTCCTGGATGCATGCGTTTTTGGTTTCGCTCAGGTCTCTTTTATCTGCAGCATCCTCTCTATTCATTCCAAGTTTCCGGGCCTCCATCTGTCCCCTGAGAGCCATCTCTTCAGCCCTGCAATGATCTCCCTGAGATAGAAACAGGCTGCTGAGATCGCCATAAAGGCTGACCACATCGCACATCGCTCCAAGGTGGCTCATAGCCTCCAATGCCTGCTGCAGCGTGAGAAGGGCGCGGGGATAGTCTCTGACCTGCAGGGCCAGCCTTCCGAGGTTCGCGGTGACCTTCGCCTCTTCATAGGGATTGGCAAGCCTCCTGGCCTCGGCCATTGCGCTTTCAAACAGGCTCTGTGCCCTGTCATGCCGTCCTGCCTTTTGATGGAGCTTGCCCTGAATATTGCACAGCAGGACTTTGAGCGGTCTGTGATCTGTTCGGGATATCAGCGCCTGCGCTCGATGGATATAGAATTCGGCCTCAATCAGCCGGTCCGCCTCCACCAGAAACTGAGCTTTCATGAGATAGGCCTCGCACAGCTCCGGCAGCGCTTCCAGCTTCTCCTGAAGGCTTATGGCCCCGTCGAACAATCTCTCAGCCTGCTGTGCCTGACCTCTCTGGCCCTGGATGATGCCCTTGAAGAGCTTGACCTGTGCCGTGCAGGGTGCGGCATCGAGTTTTTCAAAGATGGCAAGTGCCTCATCAAGGAGCATGACTGATCTGTCCAGGTTTCCCGTATCCCTGTAAACCAGAGCCATATTGAACAGCACCTGGGCCCTGTTATAAATCTCGCCAACTTCGGTGAAGAGCTGCAGGCTCTCTTGATAGCAGCCTATTGCTGACTGCCATTGGCAGCGGTCGGCCAGAGTGTCTGCAAGAGAGCAGTAGACCTCGGCCTGGGCTGACAGGTCTCCCTGTTCCTTCAGGAGGGTGAGCTGCTGATAGTAATCATCTATATTGGCAGTTCGGTCTGTATTGCCTGCCGAGAGCATATCTATACTGGCCTGCATCTCAGCCACGCCCTCAACATCTCCAAGCTTTCTCAATATCTCAAGGCCTCTTATGAAATGCTCTTTTGCGAGGCTGCATTCTCCTCTTCTCTGGTAGAAGTTCCCGAGATTGCCAAGCACCTGGGCTGTACCTGCCAGGTCCTCCAGCCCCTCAAAGAGGTCCAGGCTCTCCTGATAGCATTCGAGGGCTTTTGACCACTCTCCTCTCTTGAAGCAGAGGCTGGCCATGTTGCTCAGAACAGATGCCTGGCTATTTCCATCACCGGTTTTCTGAAATCCTTCCAGGCTGATGCTGTAGTTCTCAACTGCCTCACTCCAATCTCCTCGCCGATAATGGATATTGGCCAGGTTATTTCTGGTGACAGCCATTGAATAAGCATCTTCCAGCCTCTCCTGGATCTCCAGGCTCTCCCTGTAGTATTGCAGAGCACTGTCCCATTCGCCGAGATCTGCCTTGAGATCTCCCCAGGAGCTTGAAACCACTGCCACGGCAGCCGAGTCTCCCTGCAGGCGAAGAGCCTCCAGTACGGCAGCATAGCTCGCCTGAACCTCCAGTCCCATTCCCTGGCGCAGCGAGACCCTGACCAGGCCGCGCAAAGCTGCGATCATGGCGTTTGCGTCCTCTCTTTCCATCTCGATATTCAGGCTTTCCTGAAAGAGCCTTCGCGCGTCCGATAGATCGCCCATTTCTTCTCTGACTGCAGCCAGTCCAATAAGCGCCATTCCCTCGCCTCTCCTGTCTGCAGCCTCTCTGAAGATCTCCAGGCATTCCCCGTAAATCTCGCCGGCTTTACCGGGCTCCCTCTCCTGAAAATAGGCAGCCGCCAAATTGGCTAGGGTTGTGGCGCTCCCCAGACGATCTTTTTCTGCGCGTCTGGCATCAAGGCTCTGGTTGTAGCAGAGGATCGCCTTCCTGCTGTCTCCTCTGTCCAGATAGAGGTTTCCGAGGTTGTTTTGAGCAAGAGAATATCCTGATAGGTCTCCCTGATCCTCAAAAGAGCGGGCGGCCTTTTCATAGTAATCCTCTGCCTGCTCCCACTCGCCCTTCAGATGTGCTGTGAGCCCCAGGGACAGAAGTACGCTGGCTTTTCCCGATTGATCTGCCTCATCTCTGGAAGCCAGGCTTCTCTGAAGGTGATCCTCAGCGAGGCTCAGCTCTCCTTTGCTCTGATAGATGCGTCCAAGGTTGGCCTCTGTCTGAGAGCTGCCCTGTTCATGGCCGATCTGTCTGAATATGTCAAGAGCCTGGCTGAAGCAATCAATGGCCTCATCCGTCTCTCCATCCAGATGATGTACGCTTGCCAGATTGGAGAGCGCCTCAGCCCGGGATTGGCTGACTGCATCTGCAAGGGTGAGGTCTGCGGCTCTCTGGAAGCACTCTTTGCCTTGTCTGTGCATGCCGGTGTCTGTGTATATCAGCCCAAGGCAGCTATATGCGGCGGCAGTCGTTGTGGGATCATCCTGCTGCATCCTTATGTCCAGGCAGCTTTTGGCACATGTCAGGGCCTCTTTCAGCTTCCCCTGCTTTCTGTAATGCCCTGTCAGCAGCACCAGGAGATTCGCCTCGCCTTCCTGGTCGTCCTGCTCCTGCATCATCTCTCTTGCCTTTTGCAGATAGCTCTCGGCTAGAGAGAGATCTCCAAGCTCGATCAAGCACTGTCCCAGGCGAAAGGCAGAGCGTGCAAAAAGGGCAATATCTGCGTCCTTCAGGGCAAAAAGCCCCTTTTCATAATGCTGTGCAGCATCGCTTTCCTTTCCCTCTGAAAAGAAGAAATCCGCAAGAGCAAGCTCCATCCTTGCTGCACCAATCAGGTCGCCCGCTTCCTCCAGGTGCTGCCTGGCCTGCTTCAGGCATCTTTCAGCCTTTGCGCTCTCATCTGTCAATTGATAAATAGAGGCCAGAGCCGCAAGAGATGATGCCATGCCCCTTTTCTCGCGGGCCTTCTCCTCAAAAATGAGGCTCTTTCGGTAGCAATTCTCAGCGCCTGACAGGTCGCTTCTCAACTGGCAAATCTCTCCGATGCAGCGCAGCATCCCGGCATGGCCGCTCATGTCATCGCTTTCGAGCATGTCCAGAGCCCTCGCATAACATTTTTCTGCAAAATCGAGGTCGCCTCTGATGCGACAGGCCCGTCCCAGATCAGTCAGTATGCTGGCGATGAGGGGGGTGCTTTTGCCATCCTCGAAGGCGCGAAGGGCTTTTTCGTAGCACTGGCAGGCTGAATCCCAATTCTCATCATCTGCATAAAGCCTGCCGAGGGACTGCCAGGCACGTGCCAGGCCAATTTCATCCTTCATCTCCTCAGCCAATGATGCGCTCATCTCAAAGTACTCTTTAGCCAGGCGGCGGAAGAAGAGGCTGAAGGCCACCCTTCCGAGATCAAACCACGCAGATGAGCACTTTAAAGAGGATATGTTGTCTGCCAGTTCTGCCAGGCTTTTTTTCATCAGATCTTCGTTTGAGGTGAGAATGGCCTCGATGAATGCTGTGAATTGATCATCACCTGATAGCGAGAGGCAGCGCAGATGTTTTGGGTCATATCCTCTTGGCTGGCTGAGGGCCTCCGCCAGCAGGCCAAGGGACTGAGCTGTGCCCTCATGTCTCATCGTGACTGCCTACCTCCTCAACATAATTAATATACATAAGATAAAATCGATTGGGCAAAGATGTTCCATGAAAAATCCAGAAAGGTGATTTTGATAAATTATTATTTTCTGATATAAGATTTGGGGTCATCCTGTCGGATGATTTCTCTGTATCAAACATCTTGTCTCTCCCACAAACGCCCAAATATATTCAATCGATCTATCTCATGTGTAATAATCGTTCCAGCATATATAACCTTCTATTTCTTTAGATTGTTCCTCTACATAACCCATTCAATCATACTATTCCAATAAAAATAAATTGATGGAACGCATGAAATTCTCATCCTCCCAGGCTGAGACTCAAATGAGCCGAATGCAGAACAACATCCACTACGTGAAAATTCCTCAATTTATCCTGGCAAAGCCAGCACTGTCTGGCAAAAAATTATGCAGGTATTTGTCTATGCCAGAAGCTCACAGGATGCAGTCTGCTCTGTGGAATGATCCATATCAATTTCGCCGAGGCAGCAGTTGATCGCGGTCTTTAATTCATTCAATCTTGTGGATTTGGGCAGGAAGTGATCGGCTCCAGCTTCATAGCAGATGTCTCTATAGATTTCAGGATCGCAATCTGAGACCATTATGATTCTCGGTCTCGTGGGCTGTTCCTCTCGAATCATTCTGGTCGCCATGATTCCGTCCATGACCGGCATTTGAATATCCATGATGACCAGATGGTAGGGACATTTTCCAAGTTCGATCAGCGCCTCCTGTCCGTTACAGGCGATCTCTGAGGCAAATCCCATTTTGGCCAGCATTTTGCCGAGAACTTTCCGTGCCACTGCATCATCATCTACAATTAAAATTTTTACACTGCAATTTGTATTCATTCAATACCCCCACTCCTAAATCAACATTCTAATGACTCATTTTTTGGATTTCCATCTACTGACATTTTTATCTCTGTGTAAGTAACTTAATCCAATTTCATATAAATATGTTTCGGAATTGTTGCATAAAAATATAACAAAAGTATTGTTCATCGAATCAGTGATTAGGAGCCTGGGCACGGCGGGGCAAAAAAACGGCATCCTTATGGGATAGACAATACGAATTATGGATTACTATTGATAAATATTTCGCGAAAAATTTGGGGTGAAGTATCCTGGCTATCTCAGGACCAGTTTAAGGGCACGTTGCGGGCAGCCGACGATGCATGCACCGCATTGAATGCACTTTCCTGAGTCAGCCACGACCTTCCAGTCATCAAAACGAAATGTGCCAGTCGGGCAGATGGAAACGCATGCACCGCAGTGGACGCATTCGTTTTCATCCCTGACTACTGGTATCTTCAGGGGCGTTACCTTGACCCCGCGCCTCTCAAAGGCCTCCTTTACCAACTGACACTTTTCAGCAGGAACTTCCAGGACTATCTCTCCGCTCACTGCATCGATGCTGGCCCTCTCGATGTTGACCAGGGTGCCGGTTTCCAGGATTACCGAGGCGATGACCGGATGGCGAACAATGCCCGGAGCCACATGCAACATGAATTTCATCTTCTATCGCCTCCTTGCCAGAAGTCTGGAGAGATGATTGCTGGTGATCATTCCTATGACCCTGTCTTCTCTGTCAACCACCGGCATGGCTGAGATGCTGTGCATATCGAAGGTGCGCGCAGCCAGTTCTATCGGCTCATCCGATTTGGCCGAATAGACACGTCGGGTCATGATGTCGCCGATTCGAGATGCTTTGCCGCTGGCCACGGCCTTGGATATGTCCCATGCTGTGATGATGCCCATCAGCTGGCCATTTCTGGAGATGACAGGCAGATGATCGAACAGCCCGCCAACTATCAGCCTGGCAGCTTCTTCGATCTCAATGTCCTCGCCTACAGTGACCACATCCTTGCTCATGACGTCTCCTACGTTTGGCGATTCCTTTGTCTGCTTCATGGGCCTGGAGCTGCCCAGGCGCGACAGAGGCTCAACTGCAGAGCTGAGCAAGAACTCGCCCTTTTCGATCTCTTCCTTCAGCGTTTGAGCCACCTCTCTGGCCATATGGAAGCTTGAGAGCGATGAGGTTGTGACCTCATTTCCATTGAGATCTATCATGCCTGACTTGAGGTCCTCGTAGCTGACCATCTTCAAAGATGGCCTGTCTCTTCTGGCTATGCCGTAGTCCACCACAGGAACTGCTATGTCCCTGTCCCTGACTGCTGTGCTTTTGGCAAGCCTCTCATTGAGGATCGGTATGGGAATTCCAATTCCAAGGTACAGGCTCGGGCCATATTTGTGAAATGTTGCGGCACGCAAAAAGCGATTGCTCATCTTCTTCATGTCGCCTGTTACCATCAGAGTACCGAAATGGTTCTGAGGATTGTGCTGAGTGCCGGAGCCTATGACGTAGCCCTGTGCTCCAGCCAGAAAGATGCGCGTGCCAATTCCGATATAATCGTAGTTGGGATCATTGGAGAGCGGCGAGAGCACTCCTGCTCCGCTGTAGTGAATATTGCCATACCGTGGGAGCAGCGTTCCCATGTATGTGTGCATTGTGCGGTCAGAGGAATTAGTGGCTGCATTGTAGCGCTGGTAGGCGTTTCTCGGATTGACCATGGTCGCCTGATTGAAATCCTCCAGGCGCAGGCTGGTCTCCAGCTCCATCTGCGGGTAGCAGTCCGTGGCGGCACCAAAGGCCTCCACCTCTATCTGCTTTCCGGAAATGAGGTCCTCCATGACATGCGCTCCGCCATATTCCATGCCCCTGTCTTCCGAGGGCTGTGTCGCCCCAAGGAAGAGGTCCACAGCAGCAATGCCTCCATAGGCCTCGACCTGATTGAGAAGGGCTCTGCTGATCTTTATGGGCGGATCGCTGTGTCCCAGGTTCAGAAATACTCCTGAGGAGCACATTGCTCCGAAGGTTCCAGTGGTTACTACATCCACCTCGCGCACGGCACCGGCAGGGCCCAGCTCGTCCACGATCTCGGGCATCTCCTCTGCAGTTACGACCCGGGCGCTTCCGTCGCGAATGCGTTCGTTGATCTCTGATAACGACTTCTCTTGCACGAGTTTATGAAATCGGCAATCCGATAAAAAGCTATGGGCTTTTTCCCTCCAACAACATTATCTTCCCGGTCTGCAAAGGCAGTAAACTGATGCAAAGGACAAAAGGCAGGAAAATCGTTCTGACAAGCGACGTCACCATGATGAGCAGCTATCACGGAGGCGTGATGCTCGGCTTTGCAGCCATCATGCCGAGAAATGCGCTGCCTGACTTTTTATTCCAGAACTTTTTCTGTCCTCCGCCCGAAGCCATGCCAGATGGCTCTTCCAGGATCGCCCCATGCGGCATGAGGAAGGTGGAAGCGGCTTTGATTGAGGCAGGCTTCTCATGCGAGGACGTGATGGTGGCTCATCCCATGCATCTGGACCAGGCCATCGGCCCTGAAACCAGAATTGTGGGCATCACTCATGACGATCCCATGGGAAAGATAGCTGTGCGGGAGATCGAGGATATCATAGGCAGGGGTCCTCCCTTCAATCGCTCCAAGTTCCTGGAGCTTGTCTCCCATCCTCTCATCAGGGAGCACAGGCCAAAGATAGTTCTCGGAGGCAATGGTGCCTGGGAGGTTATGGGCGAGGATGTGGGCGTGGACCACATATTCCTCGGAGAGGGTGAGCGCGATTTTCCGGAGATCTGCAAAAAGATAATAGCAGGCGAGGCAGTGCCTCCGATCATCCGGGGAAGCATTGTGCCTGGAGATGCCATTCCTGTAAACCGGGGCGCGACCATCGGAGGCATTGTGGAGATCGGAAGAGGCTGCTGGAGGGGCTGCGCCTTCTGCTCGCCCACGAACCGCGCCGTGCGCCACAGGCCCATCGACAGGATCCTTGGGGATGTCCAGAAGAACCTGGATTCTGGCCAGAGGGATATCATCCTGCACTGCGAGGATTTCTTCTCCTATGGCTACGAGTCTGGCAGGACGAATGAAAAGAGAATTCTGGAGCTGGTGTCTGCAGTAAAGAAGCAGGGTGCAAGGACAGTAGATGTCTCCCACCTGAGCCTGGCCTCAGTTTATCAGAACCAGGACTTATTGCGCCAGGTATCCAGGATTGTGGGCATTGGTTCATCTCAAAATCACATGTCCGCGTGGATTGGAATAGAGACTGCGAGCTGTCGCGTTTTGAGGATGCATATGCCAAACAAAGCGCGGCCCGCGGAGCTTGAAGACTGGCCTGAGATCGTGAGGGATTGCTATCGGCTCTTCGCAGAAGAATGCTGGCTTCCGATCGCAAGCCTGGTTTTGGGCCTGCCTGGCGAGAGGGCAGAGGATGTGATCAAAACCACTGAGCTGGTGGAGTCGCTCATGGACTACACAGGCCTCATTCTGCCGCTTTTTTTTACGACGATTGCAGACACGAAGCTAGGTGGACGGAAGGGCTTTTCCAGGGAAGAAGCGCTCCCGGAGCACTGGCAGCTTGTGGGATTATGCCTGGAGTATAACCTCCGGCACCTCAAGAAGCTTCACAGATACTACAAAGAGAGGATGACTGCTGGTCCTGCGGTTCATGCAGCCTTGACTGTCATAAATCTCATGGCGGACCTGCTGCTCAATAAATACATGAAAAGGATGAAAAGAGGCGAACCGCCGAATTGATTGCTCGATGCTCGCGCATCAACAAGCAGGTCATCGTGCCAATGGATAATGCCTTTTTGCATCGGATTATCATCGAGATGTTTCAATAGTTTTCTAAAACAGACCTCACTACACCCTTATGATCTCCCTTGAGGGAATAAACGTTATGGTCTCCGGAAACATCAATGCTCAGAATGCCCAGGCGAGTGTTCATGAGCCCCACCATAGCCGAAACTCCGCGATAGCTGACGTCAAAACCCTCTCTGGCGAGGTAGGTGAAGACGTCCTCTGTGGTGTATGCTCCGTCGCTCAAAAACAGCTTTAAGACTGCCTTCCTGATACCTATTCCGTCCCGCTTAAGATAATTTCTGAGCCTCTCCTGGATTCGTTCTTCAGCGCTTTCCATCCGGCAAAATCACCGCCCTCAAGCAATGAATTTAAGGATTATAAAGGTATTCTCTCTACGACAAGTCCCATTTCAATGGGATATCTCTCAATAATGCAAAGGCTGCAATTGATAGCTTTCAGCTCTTCGGCTATGTCCTCCAGTATGGCTGCAGCTATATCAATTTCATCTTTTAGGCAGGAATACATCTCTTCTGGCACAGACAATTCTCTCAGAATGAGTACGGCAGCCTGAAGATCGCCTTTGATCACGCCGTGAATTATCGTGCCCTCATCGCTCACATAGTCAAATGGCCTGGCCGTCCGATTTGCCCTGCGCAGCAGTCTCTCCTTTAGCTGCACAGCATCCTTGAAGCGGGAAGGGCAAAAATGCACCTTTATGTCATCTCTGATGAAATTCTCTTTTGCCACGTTCTCGCTTCCCTCGGCTGCTGCGCCAAGCTCCTCTGGGCTGTAGCCCCATTTAGAAAGGCCTGAATAATTGGTTTCCGAGAACTCCAGCTCATTGATGTTCATGAATGCATCAGTCTCTTTTACTGCTTGAATGATCGCTGGAGCTGGCTGCAGGGCTGGAATCTCCACACCAGCCAAAAGTCCGATTGATTTGGCCAGGCTCAAAGCCTCCTTCAGCCTCTGAGGATCAGGCCACTCATCTAATGGCGGATGAAAGCGAATCTCATCGAGACCAGCATCCTTCAGGCTTTGCAGAACCTCGCGTCCTGGAAACAGGCCGGTATAGAGGTGGATGTGGTGATTCTGTCCGCGTGCAGCCTTTATGGCGCGTATGCACTCGATGACGTAGTCCAGCCTGTAAAGCGGCTCGCCGCCCGTAATTCCTGTGCCCAGAGCATCTATTGCCTCCGCCTCTTTAATTATGTCCGCCATATCGCTCACAGGCGTCTCATCTGCGAATACTTCATCGCTTCCGCGTCTCTCCTCTGAGAGCGGGCAATAAAAGCAGTCGCGTCCGCATCTGCCGGTAACGAAAAGCACCAGCCCGGCTCCCTGCCGGCATATTTTGCAGCCTGGTGAGAGGTAATTGTAGATCGATCCAACCGAGTCTTCCTGCCATTTTTCCATTGATTGTGATACGGATGGTGCTGGCTTAATTAGATTTGCCTGTCTTTCATCCAAACGGTTATCTGTGGGGACTGCTATTATTTCAGGCAAGGCTAAATATAGATTAAATTATATTAAGAGGATGGTTGTTCGTGAGGGAATATCTTCTCGGAAATGCTGCAATCGCCAGAGGCCTGCTCGAAGCAGGTGTGGGAGTGGTCACAGGCTATCCAGGCACTCCTTCATCTGAGATCATCGAGAGCATTGTGGAATCGATTGGCAAAATGAATGGCAAGAGTCCGGTTCATGTGGAATGGTCTGTGAACGAGAAAGTGGCTCTGGAGGTGGCTGCTGGTGCCTCATGGACCGGCAGCCGGTCCGCAGTCACAATGAAGCACGTCGGCCTGAATGTGGCAGCCGATCCCTTCATGACCCTGGCCTATCTGGGAGTGGGTGCTGGTATGGTGATAATCTGTGCCGATGATCCATATTGCCATTCCTCACAGAATGAGCAGGACTCCAGGCGTTATGCCCAGTTTGCAGGAATTCCATGTCTGGACCCAAAAAATCCAGGGCAGGCCAGGGAAATGGCATCCTATGCCTTTGAGCTGTCTGAGAGGTTCAATATCCCTGTAATGCTGCGGCCCACAACTCGCGTCTCCCATGCCAGAGCAGACGTGCAGGTGGGTCAGATACAGCCTCCGGAAAAGAAGGGGCAGTTCGTCAAGAACCCTGCGCGACGGGTGGCACTGCCTGTTCATGCCAGGCCGCTTCATAGCGAGCTGCTTACAAAGCAGGTTGAGATGGAGGAGGCGCTGGTGAATGCACCCGGAAATGTTCTTGTCATGGGTGGCGAGGTGGGGGTGATTGCATCAGGAATATCGGGGCTGTACGCGGAGGAGGCCATAGCTGAGCTTGATTCTGACCTCACACTTCTGACGATCGGGGCCTATCCTCTGCCGAAAAAATTGATTCGCCAGGTGCTGGAGCACGTATCTCAGGTGTTGGTCATAGAGGAGCTTGAGCCCGTTGTAGAAGAGCAGGTACGGATTTTAGCAGGGGAGGTGAAACCGGGAATCAGGATCCTCGGAAAGAACGGTTTCATCCCGCGAGTGGGGGAGCTTGACTATCTGATTGTGAGAAACGCCATAGCCCGCATGATGGGCCTGCCTCCAAGGACTTCTGAAGAAAACCAGGCTTCGAGCATTCTGCCGGCAAGGCCCCCATCTCTGTGCCCAGGCTGCAGCCATCGGGCCACCTATTATGCAATGAAAAAGGTCTTTGGCAAAAATGCGGTCTATCCCAGTGACATCGGCTGCTATACGATGGCAGTGAACATGGGAACTGTTGACACCTGTCTTTGCATGGGTGCGAGCATCACGCTTGCCAGCGGAATTCGCCACGGAGGGGAGACTGAGGGCATCTGCTGCAGCCTCGGAGACTCAACGTTCTTGCACGGTGGCATGACCGGGCTGCTCAATGCAGCCTACAATCAGGCCCGGATCACCGTCACCATCCTCGACAATTCCACAACGGCCATGACTGGCCATCAGCCTCATCCGGGCACAGGCGTGACTGCCACTGGTGAAGAGACCGTCAGGGTCTCCCTTGAAGAATTGGCAAAGGCTCTGGGCGCAGGATTTGTACAGACCGTAGATCCCTACGATCTGGAGGAAGCCATAAATTGCTTTTCCAGGGCCCGGGAATATCCGGGCCTATCGGTTGTCATAGCACGGCAGCCCTGCGTTATCAAGGCCAGAAAGAAGGGGGTCCGGCCCAGGCCTTATCGCGTGAGCGATGAATGCAAGGGATGCAAGATCTGCATAGACTTCGGCTGTCCTGCCATTGAATTCGAGAATGATCAGGCAAGGATCAATTCGCTATGCACCGGATGTGGGGTTTGCGCTGCCATCTGTCCGGCCTCGGCCATCCTGGAGGTGGTTTAGATGAGGACCTCTGAATGCGATCTGGTCATCGTCGGGGTTGGCGGACAGGGCGTGATATTGATATCGGATGTCATAGGCCGCGCGGCAGTTCTCTCTGGAAAGCCCGTTTTGGGAGCTGAGACGCACGGCATGGCTCAGAGGGGCGGCAGCGTGATCAATCATACCCGGATAGGATGTCGCTTTTCTCCGATGGTGGCTTCAGGAGGGGCTGATGTGCTGGTAGCCCTTGAGCCAGGCGAGGCTCTTCGTTATGCTCATTTCCTCTCTTCAGACGGCGTCGCCCTTGTCAGCACCAGGCCGGTTTTACCTACAACGGTGACTTCCGGCCTCGCAGAGTATCCGCCTCTTGAAAAGATCCTCGCGCCCCTTAGAGAGAGGTGCAGCCGGGTGATTGCCATCGACGCTGTGGCCATAGCATCCAAAGCCGGTACATCTCAGGCCATGAACGTGGTAATGCTCGGCGCTCTCTCTCGATTCATTCCCCTCACCGAGGATTCGATTCTTCAAGCTCTTTCGCTCGTGGTGCCGCCCAGATTTCTGGAAGCGAATAAGAGAGCCTTTGCCTTAGGAAAAGCTGAAGTAGAATAGGCGCGAATGCTTGGAGCATGGAAATAGAAAAGAAGTCAGATGAAATTTCGACTGAAGAGACCAAAACCGAGGACAAGGAAGCCCCCATAGTCACCAGATCTATGGCTGAGGCTGCCAGTCCCGCCAGCGGCGAGCAGGAAGCCGCCATGCCTGTGGTACTTCCAGAGTCAAGCTGGTCCACGGAGAAGCTGATTGCAGCCACCAAAGACAAACACATGCTGGTGCGCTCCAATGCAATCATCCTCCTTTCCAAGCGCGAGATCTCCGAGTCATTGGAGGCTCTCATCGAGTCACTCAAGGACGAGGAGTATCTGGTCAAGAGCAATGCCATGGTGGCCATAGCCGCCTACGGAAAACAGGTTTCAGAACGCATGATCCAGGCGCTTTCGGACGCTGATAAGGATGTGCGAGCAGGAGCCGCATGGATCGCAGGGGAGCTCAAGGAGAACCGTGCCATCGAGGCGCTGGAGAAGGTCGCCAAGGATGAATATCCACTCGCCCGGATTCAGGCCAAGGCATCCCTGATAGCTTTAGGCCGGGGCCCCAAGAAGCAGGCCAAAGAGGAAGTGCCTGAA
>DAONDW010000013.1:0-9132 GCA_035402785.1 Methanothrix sp.
ACCGGCTCTATGATGATATTGGATGTGGCAATCGCATTGCCGCCTTTCATGGTGTTTATGGCACTGACAGATATGTCGTGCACATCTATGCTCAGGTAATTCCCAGGTTGCGGCCCATTGCCATTGTTCTCAGCAGGACTCTGTCCAGGGCCCTCACTCTCTTCACCGCTTACGCTTATATCCTGCGAATTGACGGGCCCAAAAGAACCAGGAACTCCTTTTTGCAGGCCTTCATAGCGAATGTCTCTCTTATCCATGGAGTTGACCGCCAGCATATCCTCCACCTGCTCTGTGGTGTGATTGCTGTCCATCAGAATGTCCTCTGATTTTCCAGAAGATGCTGATTGCGAGAGGGCCGGACGTGCAGATTGAGATGAATGTGCCCAGGGAAAATAAACGGTCTCTCCACCTACCTGAAGCATTCCCAGATGGCTATCGCTCTCCTGGTGAAGCGAATAAAGAGATTTTGCCTGAAAGTCATCGATGGCCTCCTGGCCTTTTGACTGCTGCTCTGCTGATGCCTGGCACTCGATGATGCAAATAAAAAGAAGCCCCACTAACATCCAGCTAGTGGGTCTGGTCGACATGCTCACCTCAGTCCTCAAAGCCCGGAATCCGGAACTACTGCTGGTTGGCCACGATCTTGACGTTGTTGGTGGCTGCAGCGAATCCGAATGCTGTGGCTTCCCTATTGCCCACCTTGATCTGATCGATGTTCACCTTAATGCCACAATCGGCGCATCCATCTATTATGGTGCCATCTGGCAGGTATTGGGTCTCATTGCAGCATTCGCACAATCCAGTATCCTGGTTCTTCTTTATCTCCAGATTATTGGTTGCAGTGGCGATTGGCGTCTTCTGCCAGATGTTTCCAAATGCCATTGCCCTGTCATTGCCAACATCAAGAGTATCTATGTTTGTGTCCTGAGCTTCAGGGAACCTGATGAGGGACCCATCTGTCTCGAAAATGCCTGTTCCAAGAACATCAACACCACCGCTTCCAGCGAGGCCATAGTTGTTCTGCGCCATTGCGGAGATGGATATCATGGCCATGGCCAATACCAGTACAAAACCTATCGTCTTAATAATCTCACCCCATACATTCTCTAATATAGACGAATGTCTACTGTGATAATATTTATATTTTTTGGTAAGACATACTGCACGAGGTATGATCATACTGACATAAGAGGGCGGATATCTTGAGATATCAGGATATCATTATTTTAAAAAGTGCAGGCCTAGATATTCATTTTTAGTTTAGTATTGTAGATAAATCTATGTAGAAATAACGATAATTTGTCCACGTCACACGAGCTAAAAGAGGATAATTATCGAGAGATATTGAGGGTGATTGGAAAATATAACATTTAGATATTAATAAAGTGATTTATCATCTCAAAACAATGTAAAAAACATGGGCCTGTCATCCCTACGAAAAAATCAGCTTCCTGACTTTCATGGTTGCCAGGTCGACAATGGGCACCACACCAGCCACTGGCTGGATGTTCATCTTCTTCTGAAAATCGGTCTGAGATTGCCAGGTTCCGCTGTTGATCACTGCCACGCCCTTGTACCTGGCAATGCCCACTGTATGGACATGCCCGCAATGCAATATGGCCGGAGGCCTGGTTATGACATAATGATCCTCATGCTCTGGTGCAATTGATACGCGGCTGCCGTAGATTGGAGAGAGATGACGCCGTCTGAGCATCTCGATCATGGCTTTCTCAGGCGCAGCATAAGAGATGCCAGGAAGCCGCAGGACCAGATCGTCAATGCTTCGACCGTGGTAAACCAGGACAGATACTCCACCTAAAGTCACCCACGCAGGATTTCCCACAAAGAGCATGTCCTTTCGGAAATAGCTCTGAATATCATCAGGCAGAGAGGGCTGAGGCTCCGCCTGGCGCACGATATCGTGATTGCCCGGCGCAATGATCACTTTGATATCCTTTCTGATGCCGTTTAACCACTGAGCTGCAGCCTCGTATTGAGCATAGATATCCATTATGGCCAGGTCATTTTCCTGTCCCGGATAAATGCCGATGCCATCTACCACATCGCCTGCGATGAGCAGGTACTGCACCTGAGAGGCAAGGCCTGAAGGGTCCTCCACCTCTCCATTCAGCCACTGCAAAAATCGCTGCCATGCATCGACCATGAAGTATTTGCTTCCCACATGAAGGTCAGAAAGCAATAGTGCATAACCGCTTCCTTTCTCCAATGAGGCTGTCTGGTTGGGCATATCCGGCCAGAGAAGGGACTTGACAAAGAGCCTTCCGTTGCCGTCTGAGGTTCCAGTGATTCCTATGACCTCATCGGTTATGATGAAGCCAGACTGCTCATAGATCTCAGCATCTTTCTGAATAACGGCTATTATGAGCCCTGTGGGGTCCTCAAGCTCAATCACTCGATTTCCTTTGGCCGTGGTCCTGACATCCATGACCATGCCGATCACTGACACCTCCCGGCCAGCTGTGCTCTTTCCCAGGGACTCTATGGGCCGGGAGTTGAGCCTTCTCGATAGGATCTCCCTGATCTTTGCATATCTATCGCGAAAGTAATGCACAAAATCGCTGTATTCGCCAACACAGGTGGATCTGCCTGTGATATCGCATTTCAGCTCGACTGAACAATCCTGCGGGCTGAGAGCCGATGGCCTGGCTGGATAGGATACCTCCTGCAGAGGCGATGCGGATGACGAACTGGCAGGAGCCCAATTGCTGACAGAATCCTTATGCACCGGGTTGCTGTCCTTTGCAGCTTCTGAACTTATATGGCATGAGACCTGTGAGCATCCGATCACTATCACAGACCTGTCTATGCTGCTGATGATGCGCTGCAACAGCTTCTCTTTGCTGCCCGGATAACGGCAGATGATATCCAGCGCCTCAGGCTCGAGCTGATAGCCCTGCTCAGCAAGCTTTTTTACTATATCCCTGCCTGCAAGGGAGCCCTGATGGACGCGACTGCCTGATATCTGCTGCATCGAAAGGAGTATAAGAGCCTACCAACGGATAAATGTGGTTGATGAGGATCACAGAGTGGTTTGACAATTTGCCTCTTCCAGGCCTTGCCAAGGACATCATCTTCGTGGTTGTGGTTGTGGGTGCAATATCCCTGCTATCCCAGATTACTCTGGGGCTTTGGACACCCATGGTTGCCGTCGAGTCTGGAAGCATGGTGCCGAATCTCAATATCGGGGACATAGTAGTGGTTCAGGGCGCTTCGCGCACAGACGTCATTCCCTGGGATGAAGCAGAGACGACCGGATATACAGCATTCAATAAGCCGGGGGATGTCATTCTCTATAGGCCCTATGGCAAGGAGAGCATGAACCTCTTCGACCAGTTCAAGATGCTGGTAGGAATTGCGCCCGGAAAGGAGAAGGCCACGCCCATCATCCACCGAGCACTGCGATATGTAAAAGAGGGCGAGCCCATGTGGGATGGCGGACCTGCAGCACCTTTCGCAGGCTATATCACCAAAGGAGACCACAATGAAGTCATAGACCAGGAGGCCGGCCAGATCTTCGGCGCCGCCAATCTCTCTTACATCCAGGCAAACCGGGCGGAGATCATGGATGTGGGCAATGACGTCTTCCTGGATAAAAATACAGGCCTGGTCATTTATAAAGGAAATAACGGCACATTCGTAGGCGAGGGGATCAGCTATCTCACGCCCGTCAAAGAGGAATGGGTGATAGGCGTCGCCAGGGCCAAGATTCCATTTGTGGGCTATGTCAGGCTTCTGCCCAATATAATCTTCGATGAGATCAAAAAACTCTTGAGCTAGGCTGACAGGGCCATTCTGCCAGACCTCTCAAACGGACCTGGTCGCAAGCATGGCCCAGTGATCCTGGTGAAAGGGCAGCAGATCCTGGGTTTTCCTGAGATCCAGCCCTTTTAAATTTTCTATTTCTGATTTGAGAACTGAATTTGGGCTGGCAGTGACATCGACAGATCGCGTCTTGAGCATGAGGATCAGATTTCCGCCGGGCATCAGATAGCGCTCACAGTTTTGCGAGGCGATCTGAGCCTGATTTCTCTGAGCTATGTCCTGATAGACAAGATCCACGGGCTCAACTAAAAAGGCATATTCCTCAGGTCGAGAGGCATCTGCCAAAATGGGAACGATGTTCTTGCGCCTCTCGCACAGTCGCATCAAATCGCGCATGGAGCGAGGCGAGAACTCAACTGCATAGACCAGACCGTCCTTCACGATATCGCTGACGTGGCTGACTGTGGTGCCAGTGGAAGCTCCAAGATAAAGGACCCGCGCATCGCGAGATAAAATTGGCTGAAGCCCGCCGGATTTTAGCAAAAGGGCTGCGAGCTTGGAGCGAAAGGGATCCCAGAAGCGGTATCCATCCAGGATGCGCTCACCGTAAACCGGTATTGGGTCATCGCTCTGACTCGCGAGCCTCTTTTGCCCATCCGATTCCAATATGACCACGCCGGGCATGACCTGCTGAAAATTAAAGGAAATTTCAGCCATCGTTTTCGCGTTTACAGCTCTTTGCCCATCGATGTGGTGGTGAGCTTGACGTGTTTTACGCCCTTCAAAGACATCATCTTTTCAGCAGCCTTTCTCACATCCTGGCCTTCGCCCCGCAGGACTATGACCTCCAGGCAGTTTTCGTGGTCCAGGTGAACATGCAGGCTGGACTGGATTATGCCTCCTGCTTCATGCTGGATCTCAGTCAGATTATCCACGAGGCCCCTCTGATTGTGCGAATAAACCAGGGTGATGACGCCCACCCTCTCGCCCTGTACGTCGCTCATCCACTCGTAATGGACGATATAGTTTCTGATAGCGTCCCTGATGCCCTCTGAGCGCGATGAGTAACCGCGCTGCAAGATGATCTCATCAAATCTGGAGAGCAGCTTCTCCGGTAACGAAACTCCGATCCTCATTAATTCCTGTTCCATATATAATCGCAGTCAATATGCCGATGTTATTTAGTAATAAACTTAATGGCGAAAAATGTCAAAGATTGAGTGACCGGGATTTTCACGAACCATAAAGGTTTTCCCCTGGAAGATAAACAGGTAGCGGCAGTATGACTGATATCGCGATCATCGGAGAGAGGACATTTCTCTATGAGAAGCTCTTCGCGGAGCTTGGGATCAGCTTTCAGTTCATCTCTCCGGACATATTGGGCAGCCCATTTCTGCCAAGATATAAGGTGGTTCTCATCCCCACCGGCTTTGCCAACTCACAGTATTCCGAGACATTGCCAGCCCTTAGAAGAATGAAATCGAGCATATCCGGCTTTGTGAAGAGCGGAGGCATCCTGACGGTCTTCGGGCCGATGGTTGCCGAGCACAACTTCGACTGGCTCCCCATGCCTCTGTCCTACATCTGCGAGCTGGGCTGCAGAAACATTGAGTCTGCCGGAAACGGGTGCTCCTGTCTGCTATGCACCAGCGCTCCTGAGTGCGATGGCTACCTCATCCCCGGAAAAGGCTTTGAGACTGTTTTGAGGGACGAAAGGGGCAGAGCTGTCCTTGTGACTGCCGGATTGGGTGATGGGTTGATTGTGGTCACCACGGTTCATGAATTTCCCTCTGCAGAATACATCAAATGGGCAGTGGCCAGGGCCAAACCCGCAAAGCTTTGAGGGGAATGAGAGATGCATGAAGAACAGCAGGAAGAACAGGACTCTTCCCACGATGGCAATGGAGCAGTTCAGGATGTTGAGATGCCCCAAAAAAAGAAGAGCAGGCTGCGAGATGAGATTGAAGGCGCGCTGCAGGAAAAAGGAATCAGCGTCGAAAGAAAGATTACAATTGTGTGCCTGGACACAGGAGAGACCCATTACTTCGATGATTACCCGGATGCCATGCAGTTCATGAAAGGGAAAAAGGGCAGATGGTACCTTTCCACTCCAGGCATAAGGCGTGAGCTGAAATGAGACAGGATGAGACATATTTTCAAGATGGATAGACATTGGCGAGAAGACATTGGGGAGCAGGCATCAAGGGGCAGGTATTAATATCAATACCCCAAGCAACAGGACTGAGCCCACATGGATCGAAAGAACTCAATTATCCTAAAGGTCGTCGCGATTTTATTGATATTGATCGGCTTGCTGGCAATGATAGTGGCCTGGGAGCTGCTGCTTGCCTCAAACATCCATAATTCAACTGTCATGGTGCTTGAGATGGGAGGAGTCGTGATCTGCTTGATAGGCTACTTCCTGAGAAGGCACGTCATCTCAATGGAAAACGGTGCAAATGCACCTGTGCCTGCAGAAGCTCCAGGGCAATAGCGATTCATTCTACATACTGTGGCTGAAATGGGCCGTTGTTTTGACTTCGCTGCTTTGAGCCATCGTATGAAACCGAATCCAGGCCAAACCTCAAGCAATGCCTTGATCGGCGTGAAGAACTGTCCGCTGCTCTAAATGGCACTACATCTGAATTCCGCAAGTTGCAGTTGATCTGTCCTCACTGATTGCCGGCCTTTTAGATGCCCGCCAATTCGCTTGCATGGGCATTCATGCCAAGAGCATGAACCACGATGAATACAGAGATGAAGAACGTCGTTGAAAGATAGAGCTGACGAATTTTAGCCCGCCCCTCAGATATGCTTTTGCTCGTCACCAGCTTCAGGGCCAGGTACAGAACTGCAAGATCCATAGGCACGAAAATTCCAAGGTAGCTGCTTTCAAGCCATCCCATGATAAAAGGCAAAAAGCTGATGATCACAAACAGGGCAAAGAAAAAACCAGAGGCGCATAACGCCTGCTTTTTGCCGTATATTCGGGCAATGGTCCTGACGGACCGCAGCTCATCGCCCTCCATGTCCATGGCACCGCCTGCAATCTCCTCGCCGAGATCAAAGACGAAGACCAGAGCCCCAAATGCCCAGACTATGCCATTTTCAATACCCTCGACAGCCGCTCCTCCGCAGATGAAGAGCATGAAAAGGCAGAAGGAGACCATCATATTTCCGATAAAACCGGTCTCCTTGTACCGCCAGTTGTACAGGTTGCTGACAATCCACATGGCTGCTGCTAGAATCAGGGGAATAGCCCCCAAAAATGATGCCGCCATAAAGCCAGCCGCGGAGAAAAGGCCTGTCAGAGCCATCACCTCGGACCTTGAGATGCGGCCTGAGGGAAGAGGCCTATTTGGATGGTTAACCCGATCGACATCGAGATCAAAATAATCGTTTGTGATCATGGCTGCTCCTGAGATGAAAAAGCCAGTGAGAAAGCCCATCAGCCCGATGGTGAATGATGGAAGGGTCTTTGACGCGATAATCTCGCCAGCAAAAACACATATTCCCGCAGCCATGGGCAGCTCTGGCTTCACCAGGTCCACAATATCCTCAATCGCCGCCAATCCTCCGTCCTCCTGGAGACATAATTGACTTATCTCAACAAAAAGATTGCGCAGGAGATGAAAGACGAATACTGCATCCAGGTTGCCCTGGCCGGGCCATGGACTTGCCGAAGCCCGGCATAAGGCATTATTTTTCGCCAGATAGTCACAAACTCATTCACATACAGTCTTACTAACCGTTAAGGTTTTGTTACAGGTCCCTCGGCATAGATCCGGGTTTTCTCTATCTTTGTCCTCTGGAACTTCGTCGGATATATCCTGAAATTGTACGACTTAAGCATGATTATACTTAAATAATTATAGTATTATATTGTGCTTTTCCAAACAACAGAGCTTACTGCATTTCTTCATACTAATTAAGAATAGCGGATCTTCTTCCTGATTTTCTACAATATACACGATTATTCAAGGAAAGTCTTAATATGATAAGGTCAAGTCATAATTATGAATCATGCTGTGAGGTCACATGACAGGATGGCTTCTCTGCTAACCGCATTTTTACGATCCATAAATGAGGATAAAAACTGCGAACAGAGTTCTCCTGTACCAGAAAATCTCAAAGCAGGGGATATGATAGCATGATAAACGCAAAAGCCATATCTGGGTACATCATCCTGATCTCTTTAGTACTTGGGATATTACATGTAGCCTGTGCATCTGCTGATGAGATCTCCCAGATCAGAACGCTTGTAACCTCCTTCGATGACCCTAAAATGAGTGCCAATGACCTGGCTTTCTATCTTATTACTCATAATTATGATGCCAAGCCTGTGGATGGCTATGTCGAATTGCAGGCTGATGGTTCGGTATACAGGCTCACTCCCAATGGGGCCCGTCCAGGCCTGTGCGATATCTCTTTAGGCTGATTCTGCCCAGGCGGATCTTGCCGGGCTGACCCTGTCTTGTTGATCTTGCCTTGCAGCCTCATTTCCTGAGAATGCAGCAGATGCAACCGTTCTGGAGAAATGCTGGCAAACCCTGCGAGCTTTTCGGGATCCCAATCGCAGTTTCCCGTCAGGACGATCTCACCAAAAGATGCTCTCACCAAAAGAATGAAATGGATTCGCTACATTATGAAAGGCAATGAGATTGATGGGGAAAGCAATGCGCACTCAATTCATACTGCTCCTGATGTTCTATATCGCGACGCCAGCCGGGGCGGCTGTCGCTCACGAATCCGGAACTGTTGGGCCTTATGTCGTGTCTTTTGATATGAACACTACCATGCAGTACACAGTCTACGTTGAATCTCCAACGACGGGCGAAACATCGATGGGCATAAAATTTACCCGATACAACCTCACCATAGATAGCGCAGATTATACTGCAAACATTGTGCTCACCCGCTATGATGAGCCCATGATCGCTAATATCACAGCCAACGAATACATCGTTTACTATGCCCTAGCAAATGCCGGGGCAGATGAGCCTGCACTTTATCAGCCGCAAATCGATGGTCAGCCAGGAGTGCTTGGCAATTTCCGGTTCCAAAACGAGTACATGGGAAATGGCCAGTACCAGCAGGGCGATCTCGTGGTGGCCGCAGCCTATTCGCCGGATGGCAGGGTCTATAAAGATGGCGTCTATCGAGGAAGAACTGACTGCCGCATCATTTCCACCTATCCATGGGAGATCATCCGGGATCTGATCTATACTCTGCATATCGCGGTGCCTGCTGAAGACCTGGCAGCCAGCTCTCCTCTAAACCAGTCATCTCTCCTCAACCAGTCATCTCTCCTCAACCAGTCATCTCTCCTCAACCAGTCATCTCTCCTCA
>DAONDW010000013.1:9382-15030 GCA_035402785.1 Methanothrix sp.
CCTCAACCAGTCATCTCCATTCGACAATCTCCTCGGGCCAGCATCAAATGCCAACCAGTCCGCCGTTATGAATCAATCTTCCTGAGATCAGATAAATCCAAATTTTTTTTGTTAATCATCCCAGCATCCATGCACTATTTGCCGATTTTCGCCATCTGTAGCGTTATCTAGGATTCATGTAGATGCTAGGTGATGTCTACATAAAAATAGCCTTTTAATATTAAGATGGAATAGTGTGTACTTGGAGGAATTTCAATCAACTCAATGAAACTGATGATATCAATCATGGCGCTTGGAATGCTCGTTGCCGTGGGCTCTGCCTTCGGCCAGATGGATGGCCCTGAAATTGCACATGGTGACGGCGGAGACCATTTCGGAGATCACCACGGTGATTTCGGAGGCTATAATCATTATTATGACTGGCTAAGCCCTGGAGGATATTATTCGTATAGTTACTGGTATCCAACCTATTATACCTATCCGACCTATTCCTATCCTGTGTATACGTACACGTATCCAACCTACTATTACACAACGCCTGTAGTTTACCCCACATATACTTACTACTACGATCCGGTAGTGTATGATCCCTGGTATGCAACCAATGTCTATGGATGGTCTGGAGCCACTTACTACTACACCAGCGGATGGTCCTGGTCCAACCACGGTGGATTTTATTTTTAAATCTCTTAAAGAATCCAAAAACGATTATAGGGAAGAACGCTGCCGTGAACTACGGCAAAACCGGCAGCGCTATCTCCTGAATCAAAAGTTTTTTAAGCTGGTGTCGTTGTAGTTTCAGCAGGTGCCTCGCCTTCGGGCTTTGCCTCTTCTGCTGCAGTCTCCTTTGCAGGCGGAGAAATCAGTTCAGCCTTCACCTTTTCGCCGGTGTGCTTCTCGATGTAATGCACCTCTTTGAGCCCGAGATGCTGAATGATCATGTCAGCGATGCCGCGCCTGATCATGAGCCATTCCTTGTAATAGGATAGCTCCCAGGGAACTGTGATTACAGCTATTTCATCCTTTATTTCGGATTCGAGATCCACTCTGCTAAAGGCCTTGATGAGTGCGCTGAGCTTCTGCTGTCTGTCCTCTATGCTTTCTGTTATCCTGTACTCATAGACGACAGTCTTGTCTGCCAGTGGATGATTGAAGTCCACGCTCACCTTTCGACCTATCACCCTTGTGATGGTCCCTGATCTGCCTTCCACGCCCACACGCATGCCTGGCACAGGCTTCTGATCCTTGAACCGGTTTGCGGGGAACATCTCGACTTTCTTGGGATCGCGAAGGCCGAAAGCGCTCTCTGGTGGGATTTCTATCTTCCCTGCGTAGCCTATCTCTTTTCCTATCAGGTCTTCTTCAAAACCCTTTACAAGCTGGCCTGCACCAATTATCACGAGGTGTGGCCCGTATTGAATGTCTTCACTGAAGATGCCCTTCTCTGTCGCCACATCCTTATCGGTTGCAGCAATTACCTGTCCGTCAACAGTTTCTGTGTAATCAATTCTGATGAAATCGCCATTTTTCACAGTCATCTCGAACTCCATCCTAACGATAAGTCAACTCCATCTAAACTGGGGCGAAACAATGCCAACGCCTGATTTATAGTTTCTCATTACCATGTATCAAATCAAGATCAAATTGGGATCAAATTTAGATCAAATTCAGATCAGATATTCTGCAATCCTCTCAGTGAGAGGCTGCTCGCAATACAGACAGCGAAGCAATACCGGGTTCTTGGCCTTGACAAGCATCCGAGACTCGATGGGCTCCATTGTATTGGAGATGCAATTGGGATTCTGGCAGCGCACCACTCCCACTATCTCGTCTGGCAGGTCCACCATTCTCTTTTCAATGACCTTGTAGTTCCGGATGATGTTGATCGAAGCTGCAGGCGCAATAAGTGCGATCCTGTTGACTTCCTCCTCCAATAGCTCGCGGTCTTCCACCTTGACTATGTCCTTTCGGCCAAGCTTCCTGCTCACGACGTTCATGACGACCGAGAGCGTGGCATCAGTTGTGCCTGATATGCCCAGGATCTTGAGGACATTCAGCGCCTGCCCTCCTGCAATGTGATCGATTACTGTGCCATTGTTGATGGTCTTGACCTTCAGACCTTCGGGTTTCTCTTTGGGCAGCTTTTGCATTCTTTCATCTTCACTCATGGTTAAGCGCCCCCGATGAGCATTTTTAAAAGTGCCATTCTGACAGGCACACCGTAAAAAGACTGCTGGAAATAGCGGGCGTGGGCAGTCTGGTCCACAGTTGGAGCGATCTCGTCCACCCGCGGCAGAGGATGCATGATGATCAGATTTCGCCTGGCAGTGCTAAGGGACTCAGGAGTGAGCCTGTAGCTGCTGGCCACCTTTTTGTATTCCACCGGGTCAGGGAATCTCTCTCTTTGAATGCGGGTCATATAAAGGACATCAACGTCGTCGATGACACCTGCCAGGTCGCAGGTCTCACGAACGGCAGTGCCTTTGCCAGAGAGGTCTGCTTTGATCGGATCAGGCATTTTCAGGCTTGAGGGTGAGACGAGGGTTATGTCGGCTCCGTAAAGGGAGAGGGCATAGGCCAGCGAATGGACTGTGCGTCCATATTTGAGATCGCCGACAAGTGCGATTTTCAGGTTCTCCAGATGGCTCTCCTTTTTAATTGTATAGAGATCGAGAAGCGTCTGCGTAGGATGGTGACCTGCGCCGTCTCCTGCATTGATCACCGGCACAGGCGAGAACTGGGAGGCCAGGCGGGCCGAGCCTTCCTTTGGATGGCGGATAACCATGGCATCTGCATAGCCGCCTATGACCCTCACTGTGTCTGCCAGAGACTCTCCTTTTGAGATGGAGGAGCCCTCTGCAGGCCCCAGGTTGATGACGCTTCCGCCTAGCCTCTTCATGGCAGTCTCAAATGACATGCGCGTTCTGGTTGAGGGCTCAAAGAAAAGCAGAGCCAGGATTTTCCCTGCCATCGCATCGCTCTTTTTGCCTCGCGCAAAGGGCTCCAGGGATGCGGCCAGATCGAGGACAGAGTCAATCTCCTCTCTGGAAAACTCTCGCATGGAGAGCACATGCCTCTTCAGGAACATGCTTTCCCGTCTGGCATTGCTGGGATAATAAGGCTTTCACATGTAAGAATCTCGATAAATGCGAGTATGCAAAGGAATGTTGAAATGCCAATTATCATGATCATAAGTTATTTATCTTCTGGTGCGAACATTATAAGGGGTTAGTTATGAATATGAACTTTTATAGTGGACACGGATTTTTAGGCTCTTTTGGCATCGTCCGATTGATGGCAATATTGATTGCTGGCGTCAGTCTGTGCCTGGCAGCAGCGCATGCAGATGGTGATTTTGGCCAGCCACTTCTGTCAAAGGAAGAAGCTGCCAGGGTGGTCGTCGATTCTATTGTCAAAAACCTGACAGACGATTTGAACGATTCGAATTCAAATATGGGCCTGAGAGTCAATCAATATCCGGAGAGCCTCGACGCAAACACCGAGGTTCGGGAGGCTAATCCGGATGAGGCTGCACTTTCTCGCACCCTGGTCTGCCAGAATGAGAGCTGGCTGTTCTTCTTTGACATGGCTCCAGGCGCTCATTTTGCCCATCCGGCGGCAATTGCGCTGGTGGATGCAGTCAGCGGAGAAATTCAGTACATGGATGCCGAGTGGTGGCCGGTTCTGGATGTGCCTGTCTTTGCAAACGAGACTGAAAGGCAGGATAATGAGACGATCGTCTATGAGATGCAGCCAGTAGTGTGAGAAATCGGTGTTGAGAAGAGATTCATTCAAAGGAAGGTTTTGTCTATGAGATTCAAATTGATTCGATCCGGTGCTTTTGCCCTGATCAGGGCGATGGCCATTTTTTTGCTTGTGCTCAGCCTTATTGGCCTTTCCATTGGCGCGCCTGATGGAATAGCTGCGAGGTCGCTTGCAGCCAGACCGACAGGTTCCGCCGTAGCCATTGCTGACACAATGTCAGGAAGTGCACAAAGTGCGCAGCAGCTCCAGACGGCGACAGCGATAGATGTAGGAACGACTGCGCTTTTGAGCAAGGAAAATGCTGCTCTGCGGGTTAATAATGACGTGGTTGGTCCTTTCCTGAATATGTCTGACCAGAGCAAGGGCCTGAGGGTGCTGCAGTATAAAGAGACCATAGCAAAAGGGGCTGTTGTTGAGTCTGCATTTGCAGCTCCCGGCAAGCGAGCGAGCAGCAAGCTGGTAGCTCCCAATCCAAGCTGGCTTTTCATGGTAGACGAGCAGCCCGGAGCGCACTTTGCCCATCCTGTCAAGCTGGTTTTGGTGGATGCTGCCACAGGACAGAGTCAGGAAATGGAGACCGATTGGTGGCCAAAGGTCAACAGCGTTCAGCTTTTCGATACAGAGGCCCTCAGAACCGATGTTGCAGCCACGACATTTTATAAAAAGCCGCTCGTCGAGGAAAAGCTGAGCATCGATTACAAGCTTCTCGGAGACCTCGGAAAGATCAAGCCGGTAACCAGTTGCGATGTCTGGGCGGTTTTGGTCTGCGGATACAATGACATCTCGGATACCTTTGACGATGACACAAATGGAATGTACAGCGTGCTTAAAAATCTCGGGGTATCTGATGATCACATATTCTATGTCAGTCCGCATTCCAGCCACGCTGGCGTTGACAGGCCCACAAGCAGGGGCAATGTGCTCTGGGCCATAAATGAGGTTGCTTCAAGGTCTGACGCAAAGGACAAGGTGCTGTTTCTCTACAGCTCTCATGGAAATGTGAACTTCGTATCATGTGTTCCTGGAAGCCCTGATGGAGGCTCCATCACTGCTGACGAGATGGACGGCTGGCTTGATGCTATCAACTGCAAGGAGATGACCATAATCATCGAGGCCTGCCACAGCGGAAGCTTCATAGGAAAATATAAAGACGGGACCTACACTGCGTCCGAAAATGAGCTGACTGGAGACGGCGAGACAAACCGCATAGTTTTCACTTCAGCCTCCTCTGATACCTCTTCCTATGGAGATGTGGATGGGGCCTCGGATCCAAATCCGACAGATTCCGGCAGCGAGAGCATTTACGGGTATATCATGGCCTTCAGTATCGCGTCTGCTGACACGGATGGCAATGGCAGGATATCATTTGCTGAGGCCTACAAATATGCGTGGGACAACGATGTCACCCGGATACTCGGCTGGAACACGCCGCAGATGATCGAGGCTGGACTCAAGAAGGCCAATGTCTATCACCAGTGTCTGCAATATGAGTGCTACACCAATCTTGCAAGTCCAGTTTTGACGTTGACCGGAACCGAGGACTACACAGCCAGCGGCGGGCAGTTCACCAGATACAAGCTTTCTGTGACAAACTGGAATGTCTATCCATCTGAGCTATTCCAGGTTGCGTCTGATCTGCCGCCATGCGGCCTGAACGCCAACTCAGCGCGAACGTGGGTTGATATCTACAACGAGAAAGGAGCGCGGCTGTATGGGTTCTGTGCTCTGGGCAGTCCATCGGATCTGCAGAGTCTCTGGTTTGCGGTAAAGAAGGGCGACACGCCGCCAAATGCAGTCTACATTGTGATGACTGACAGGCGGTGCAACCAGGTGTACAAATCGAATAAAGTGACCATTACGTCCGGGAGCGCTGTCATGGTTCC
>DAONDW010000014.1:0-2776 GCA_035402785.1 Methanothrix sp.
GAGAGGCTCTGCTATGCGAGCGATGCCTCTCAGGTCAGAGGCATGCCTGACTATGTGGCCCGTCCGAAGGATGCGACTGAAATCTGCCAGGTGATACGCCTGGCCAGCGAGCATCTGATTCCAATCACGCCGCGCGGCGCTGGAACCGGCCTGGCAGGCGGCTCATCTCCAGTCAAAGGCGGCATAGTCCTCGACATGTCAGGCATGAATCGCATACTGGAAATCGACATCGAAAACCAACAGGTAATTGTAGAGCCAGGAGTCGTGGCAGAAAAGCTCAACATGGCCCTCAAACCCCACGGATTTTTCTTTCCGCCGGACCCAGGAAGCATATCCATGTGCACCATTGGCGGAATGATCTCTTACAACAGCAGCGGCATGCGCTCAGTCAAATATGGAACTGTGAAGAATTATATTCTCGATCTAAATGTCGTACTGGCAGATGGGCGCGTCATTCATACTGGCGGAAAGGTCCTTAAATCCTCTGCAGGATACGACCTCACTCGCCTCTTTGCTGGATCAGAGGGCACTTTAGGCATAATAACCTGTGCCACATTGAAAATCGCGCCTCTGCCCAAAACAAGAAAGCTCGTTCTTGCATGCTTTGATGATGCAGAAATTGCAGGCCGCTCTGTGATACAGGTATTTTCGAATGGCATTGTCCCATCAGCCTGCGAAATACTCGACAAAACCACACTTCGGGTTCTGAAGCTGTGCGATCCCAATCTTGCCATAGCTGAAGAAGGAGATGTGATTCTGTTTGAGGTGGATGGAACCGAAGGATCAACAGACGATGCCGCTATGCAGATCACCAAAACCTGCCAGCCACTGGCCAGAAGTGTGAGAGTTGTTGCAGGCCAACAAATGGATTCAATCTGGGCTGCGAGGAGACTCGTAGGCGCTGCCATATCCAGGCTCGATCCGAGCAGGACACGCATTTATATGGGCGAAGATGTGGGCGTTCCCATAAAGGAAATACCGTCTTTGATACATAAGGTGCAGCAAATCGCTAGCAAACTCGATATTCCCGCAATGAAATACGGTCATATCGGCGATGGAAATCTGCACGTGGCACTGTTCATAAATGTAAACGACAGGGCTCAATGGGAGAAGCTGTACCAGGCAGCAGATAGGATTCATAGAGCTGCACTGGATCTCGGCGGCACAGTCAGCTCTGAACATGGCATTGGCCTCGCCCGTGCCGAATACCTGCCTGAGCAACTGGGACCGGATGCATTCTCTTTGATGAAGACGATAAAGAAATCCCTTGATCCCAAAGGAATATTGAACCCAGGAAAAATGGGACTTTAGACCAGGAGAAGAGGTGGAAGCCATAAAGGACAGAATGCATAAAAATGCAGAGCTGGTGGCAAAAGAGGCCAACCAGTGCGTGCAATGCGGAACCTGCCGAGCCTTCTGTCCAGTCATTGAAGAGTCCGGCTGGGAATCTGCCAATGCCAGGGGCAGAATCATGATCCTGAAGGGCCTGGCTTCAGGCCTGTCGCCTGACGCACAGGTTTTGGAAAGCCTGAATAGCTGCACAACCTGCGGAATTTGCACAGAGAACTGTCCTGCAGGAATCAATCCGCCACAATTGATCGAAGGCGGAAGAAGAGATCTCGTTATGCAGGGCGTTGTGACCCCTCAACAGGATTCTCTCAGCAAAAAGATCTTTCTTCATGGCAACACTTTTGGCACTGATCAGGATAGGCTGTCCTGGCTCTCTGATCGAAGCCTTCTTGCAGAAAGGGCGGATTATGTATATTTTGCCGGATGCATGAATTCCTATCGCTACACTGAGACTGCAGCCAGGACATTTGAAATTCTGCGAAGACTCGGAGCAACAATGCTTCCTGAGGAGGTCTGCTGCGGCTCGCCATTGATGCGCACAGGATTTGATGCCAGCAGATTTGTCAAAAAGAATTGCAGCCAGATCGCTCTGACTGGAGCAAGCACGGTGATTACCGGCTGCGCTGGCTGCTATACGACTTTAAAGAATAACTATCCCCATGATTTTGAGGTCAAAAGCGTGGCCGAGTTTCTGGCAGAGCATCTTTCAGAGCTGAACATCGTGCCTCTCGATCTGACAGTTACATATCATGACCCATGCCATCTGGGACGGCATAACGGCATCTATGAGCCTCCGCGCCAGATAATCAGGGCGATATGCCGCCTGAAAGAGATGAATGCATCTAAAAAGGCCGCAAGATGCTGCGGCGGAGGCGGCGGCGTCAGATCCGCTTACAGGGACCTCTCTCTAAGGATGGCCAGAAAGAGGCTGCAGGATGTTCCAGATGGCGTTGACTATATTGTGACAGCCTGTCCTCTCTGCATTAGAAATCTGAGCGATGCAGGAGCCGCCGGGAAGGTCATTGATCTTGTGGATCTGGTGAAAATGGCGATGCATTGAGGTCTGAGAATTCAGTGAACTCTTGGCATGCACTTCTGGCATAGACTATCTCAGCGTTTACTCCTCGCATCACTACTCTGTATCCCTTGAAGCCTTTATTCAAAAGCTCTGTCTGCAGCCCCAGATCGGATATAGGCACTCTGCATTCTATTCGATCTCGTTTTGATTGATCCCTTCCTGATTGATCCCGTCCCGATTGGTCCCGTCCTGATTGATTTCGGCCAAATCCATTGGTGGCGAAGCCATCTGGCGCTGCAGTTGATCTATGCAAGATATATCTCCACCAGCCTTTGAATTTCGGACGCAGTCCTTCTATCAGAAAGCCACAGGAGAGAAGATTTGCGAGACTTATGGGATTTTTAGGAG
>DAONDW010000014.1:2876-4763 GCA_035402785.1 Methanothrix sp.
AGCATAGACCTGTAGCATCGATCTGCAACATGGACTTGAATGAAGTTTGGTAAAAAAATCCTGAAATAAAATTGCAATTAAGGTTGATATCTGTCCAGCAGGCAAAAAAACGCTGGCCTGGGGTCAGATGATCTGAAACAGAATAGGAGACATCCAACAGAGACAATGACATTGAAGATACTTCTCATGGGCAATCCCAATGTGGGAAAAAGCGTTATCTTCTCCCGGCTTACGGGTATTGGCGTCATTTCCGCCAATTATCCTGGAACCACAGTAGAGTATACTGAAGGCAGCATAAAGCTTGGCGATCAGACAGCCACACTTGTGGACGCGCCTGGCGTCTATTCCCTGGATCCGACAACAAGAGTGGAGGCAGTGAGCCGCAAGATCTTCAGCAAAGGCGCAGATGTCGTGGTCAACGTCATCGATGCCACCAACCTTGAGCGAAATCTGTACCTCAGCCTCCAGATCCTTGAGAGTGGCATGCCAACCGTTGTGGCCCTTAATCTCTGGGATGCGGCTGTCAAGAAAGGCATAGAGATAGATGTGCAGGCCCTGGAGAGGGAGCTTGGTGTGCCCGTAGTGCCGACAGTTGCCGTGAGCGGCCAGGGCATACGCGATCTTGTGGAGAAACTGACAAAGGCGCGGGCTCCTCCTGCAGTGCATTTTGAATCAGCCGATCAAAGATGGGCCCGCATCGGAGAGATCGCATCCAGGACTCAGAAGGTTGTACACCGCCATCCATCGGTCTTCGATCATCTGGAAGACATTTCCATCAAGCCGCTCACAGGAATCCCCATAGCCATTCTCATTCTCTATCTGGCCTTCAGCCTTGTAATTGAGATAGGCGAGCGGGTCATTGAGAATATCACTGATCCCATATTCATCGCCTATTCGGACTTTATCACAGCTCTCGTCAACAGCAACATCAGCTCGCCAATCGTGCGGGAGATACTGATAGGAAACACTCCAGAGCTCATGAGGTCCTTTGGCATATTCACCACGGGTCTCTATATTCCGCTGGGAGTGGTCCTGCCATTTTTGATTCCATTTTATCTGGTGCTTGGAATTCTTGAGGACATAGGATATCTTCCGCGCCTGAGCATCATTCTGGATGCCTTCATGCACAGGATCGGGCTGCATGGAGCTGCCATTTTGCCATGTGTTCTCGGCATGGGATGCAGCGTCCCGGCTGTGCTCTCAGTAAGGATTCTGGAGTCGCCCAAGCAGAAATATCTGGCAGCAACGCTCATGACCATGGCGATACCATGCGCCTCGCAGACTGCCATGATTTTTGGGATGCTCGCTCCCTTTGGGCTGAGGTATATCGTCGCTGTCTATCTATCGCTCTTTATTGCCTTCGTTGCCACTGGATTTCTGCTGCACAAGGTAGTTGGAGGAGAATCGCCGGAGATCTTCCTGGAGATTCCGCCCTATCGTATGCCAGATCTAAATTCGCTCATTAAAAAGACCTATATCCGCATTCGTGAATTTTTAAAAGAGGCTGTGCCTTATATTGCAATTGGCATGATCGTCATGAATTTCTTCTACCTCACCGGGCTCATGCACTTCATTGGCGAGGCCTTGCGTCCTTTGGTATCCGGATTTCTGGGATTGCCAAGCGATGCAGCAACTGCGTTGATCATCGGCTTTTTGAGAAAGGATGTGGGGATAGGCATGTTCGCGCCACTGGATATGACTGCAAAACAGCTTGTCATCGCATCGGTGGTTCTGGCCATGTATTTCCCATGCGTTGCCACATTCATGGTCATGCTCAAGGAGCTGGGCGTTTCCGGGACCATCAAATCTGTGGCATTGAGGCTGGTTGCTGCTCTGTTGATGGGTGGGGCTTTGCATATCCTGCTGGCCTGACATTCCTTGGCGTCC
>DAONDW010000014.1:4863-6070 GCA_035402785.1 Methanothrix sp.
AGAAAAGCAATGTGGAAAAGCAATGCGGAAAACAACAATGCCATAACTGGATAACGGCGAGAGCACAGAGAATGCAATAAACAATACAAAAAATTTATATGTGCATACAGCGGAATTAGTTGTAAGCAAAAAGCAGATGATTAATATCTGTATATAATTATAATGAGGTATTATGAAAGCAGAACATTTGCTATTTCGGATTGCAATAGCCACGTTTTTTATTTGCAGCCTCTCTTTGGGCGGTCTGGACCAATCCGGAAGCCTTGGTGCAGTCAATCTGACTGAATCAGAATTCAGTGCTATGATTCCATCAAGCGAATTGCAGGATTCTATTGTTGATACGGGCGCGCCGGATTCTGCTCCTGCGACTATTGTAGAAGGCGATCCTGGTTTGGCGGTTTATTCTGAGCAGTCACCATCTGTTGCGGATCAGAATAAGCTGCTTCCCTCAACAGTTGTCGCCAGTCCACCATCAACCATGTACTATAACGGGAACTACCTTGCCTGGAGCGACTTCATTGCCACATTTCCAGGAAGCAGTCCCGGATTATGGATTGAAAGGGCAGCAGGCTGGTCTTTTTATGCTGTGCTGCCGTGGGGGACCTGGGCCAGAAATCTGATCTATGTGCCGCAAACCTCGCCAGTCACCCTGTACGAGAGCTATCCTGGTGGCTTTGTCCGCGGCTATAATCTGGGAGTTGTTTCGCCCGGCTACTACTACATCTGGTACTACGCGGATTCGCCCGGGAGGCACAGCAGCTTCATGTCCACAATCAGCGGATACAGCAACGCTGTGATCATCGATGTCTATGCAAAAAGAATAGTCAAGCCCAATCCTCCACAGCCCGATCCAAAGAAGGATTGCGAGAAAAACCCGCTTTGCCACTGGACAAACGGCCAATGCAATTGCAATCCAGCTCCCAATCCAGTAGCCGAATGCGAGAAAAACCCACTTTGCCACTGGGCAAACGGTCAGTGCCTGTGCACGGGCTGGGATGACCCGGAGAAAGCAGAATGCGAGGCCAATCCCCTCTGTAGCTGGGTAAATGGCCAGTGCTTCTGTCGTGGGCTGAATCCAGAGCCAGAACCAGAACCGGACCCCTTTAACCCGGCTCCAAATCCAGTGGCCGAATGCCAGGATAATGGCTGCGTTTGGTCGAATGGCAGGTGCAATTGCATGGGCCTGCTGGGAGGAGATACAGGCTAC
>DAONDW010000014.1:6170-12449 GCA_035402785.1 Methanothrix sp.
CTATCCCTATATCGTTTACAATCAGCAATATCTTGTTATGGATTGCCTGGACCTGCTAATGGATCTCCGATTTTGTTCACCGCAGTAGCAAGATCATTGAGAAATACGAGAATACCGAAATAGCCGCCGCATAAGAACATGCAAAAATAATATGAAAAATATGAAAAAACCGAAATCCGCCGCCGTGTTCAGCGGAATTCCAGTTTTGCCTCGCCCATTGCCTCAAAGAGGTAGGCTGTTCCCGGAACAAGTGTCTCATTTTGATCCAGATGCGTCCAGCCCGAATCCTCATATTTCCAGACAAAAGCCGAGACAAGCCCCTTGTTTACTGCCTCTGGATACCTGTATTTCTTATGTTCGGCGCTCACAGTGATGTTTTCCAGGCTCACGGTCTTGTTCACTGGAAGGCCAATCATATTCCAGCCGGAATGCAAATCCAGGCGGTAAGGCAGGTCCACCGGTTTTCCTGAGATCTCTATGGAGAAATTGTCTGCGCTGTCGATCAGGAAACCTTCTCCGGGCGCAAAGCTTGTCACATTGATCTTTTCGCCATCCTTCATGTTGAAATCCCATCCATCGCCTGCAATGGTGAAAATGCTTCGATAGGGCTTATTTGCCAGGTATTTGGTGGCAGACGCATCTTTTGGCTTGAGATAGACTGCCAGTGCATTCCAGCCTGCTGTGATATTTATGCGCTGCACCTGGCCTGGTATGATCACATACTCGATCAAAAAGCTCCTCTCTTCACCGAGCTTTGGCCGGATGATGGGCCACATGACCAGCTTTTTATCGCTCAATGCATATTCATCATGCCATACAGACAGCCCGTCCTCTTTGACCACAATTTTGTCTGCATCTTTGGGAAGCGCAACCCGTCCGACGATTGCAGGTGGTGCATTGAGATCAAGAGACCCGCTATTGCTATCTGTTTCAATCCAGTAGACCCAGTCAGTTGCACTTTCGTTTGTGGGAGTAATGGATGCCAGAATCTCGCTGGCGTTGGAGGCAGTTTTATTTGCCGCCTGAACCACCGTGGTGTAGGGAAGCGATGGCTCTTTCGGCAGGTATGGCCGGAAGCTGGGGTCTCCAATAATTCCATTCATGTAGGCTGTCTGATTGAGCATCTCAGCTATGGACGTATCCCAATCCGGCAGGACCTCATCATATTCGGAAACGTCTTTGATATTCTGCGAGCCCTGATACTTCAGCCTGTAAAGATTATCGGCTTCAAGCGCAGCTTCGCCCACGGTTGCATTCTCAAAGACCATCGCCTGATAAAATCTCTTGAAGTAGTCCTCGGATAGGAATATCCATGAGAGAGCCGACCCGCCTACATAATTTACCGCTCCTGCCCTGATGAATGAAAGAGCAATGGAGTCCTTCAGATCATGAGGAATGTACATCCGGGTGCCCGTGACATTGAGATAATATCCTTTGAGATTTGCTGTAACACAGGCTCCTGTGGTTGTCGTCTGTGGTGCTAAAGCCAGCTCCTCGATCTGCGAGCCTGTGATCATGGAATCCATCATCGACCAGTCCGAAAGTTGCCAGGACTCCTCATTGCCATGATGAATGAAATTCACGATGCTTTTGCCATTGTTCATCTGCGAGAGAGCCTGCTGATAAGTGGCCTCTTCATATTTCAGGTGCTTGACATCCAGCCCTGCCTCATCCAGATATTCTCTGATGCTGTCGGCAACAGGCGTCTGCGGGAAAGAGAGCGGAGGCGAAGATATGACCAGAGCATTCTGTTTCCAGGAGCCGTTGAGCCTGTCATAGGCCAGGGTGCGGGCCATTAGCTGAGAGGCATCATAGACAGATAGTCCCATGATCCTTCCCACGGCCACGTTGCTGTAATTCTCTCCATTCGTGGATAGCTGATAGTCGCGGAATATCTCATACTCCATGACATCAGTGGCCTTTTGAACCAGGCCTGTCGAGATGAATGGCAGCGACCCTGGATCTCCTACCACTATCAGGTAGCGCGGATCGATTTTGAGGTCATCCACTTTCTGTTGAAGTTCCAGCTCTTTTTTGGCTGGATCGATCTGCTGAGGGTCACAGGCCACGTCTATGAGCACAGCCCTGTGAGCCGCAGCAGCAACCGCTGCCACCAGAGAGAGCCTGGGAACCTTGGTATGACTGAATGCAGATATGTTCAATGCGTCGATATTGGACCTGACATCCACTGTGAAGTTCCTGGTCCTGGTGACATAGCCATCGCCAGCCTCGATGTTGAATGTCCACTTTCCAGGAATTCGCATCTGCACCCTCACATCATAGAGCTTGTCGGGTTCTATGTCAGTGATCTTGAGGCTGCCTGTTCGGTGGTCTGGACTGTAGAGGTTGAGGGCTGTATAGCTGGCATCATGGTCAAGGCTCCAGGATATGTTGGTAAGCCCTGAATAGATCCAGGTCGGATAGGTCAAATTCACAGCCGGACCGTCATCCAGGTTCGCGATGGTGTGATTATACGAGTATCCCTCATAGGCGGCTGTAGCCCCGTAATCCAGGTGCTCTTTCCAGCCCGAATCCATGGGATACAGCAGCTCCACATCGACATTCAGGCTTGCGGATTCATCCGGGTCGAGCCTGTCTATGTTCCATCTGAGCATGGAGCCGTTCATGAAGGCATTTGTGGCGTTTGATGGTTGACTGCTATATGGGTCGGTGATATTGGCAGTGCCCTTTTGCGGCCTCGGCCATTTGATAAACCTGCCCATGGGGAAAATATCCAGCAGTCGCGCATCATGAAGGACATCTTTGCCGGTATTGCTCATGGTGATGTTGAGCCTCACGATCTCGCCCAGCTCCTCGGCTGGAACCTGGCTTGGGCTCATTTCAATTCTTATTAGCAAATCATCGACAAACGTCCTGTCAACGAAGGGATTTGTCACAGGCTGAAGAAGCGAGAGATCATGAGAATTCGTGTAGACGACCATATTCGGGCTGTCGCCTCTCTTTTTCATCTGGTCCATCACGAATTGCATGTCTCCTTCTTTCCAGGAGATGTTCATCTGGCTGAGGTTCTGTTTGACTGCCGACGCGATTGGGCCTACAATCACTGCTTCTTTTGCTCCGAGATGCTGCAGAGCCGTCGCGGTCTCTCCAGGCAACTCATTGTTCACATACAGCAGCGGCCAGTTGAGGAATGACGCAATAGGTGCGGCAAATAAGGCAAAGCTATAGTTTTCGCCTACGATCACAGCACCCGGGGAGCTCTTCCAGCACTGGCTGATCTTGTAAGCCAGATCGTAGCTGTTGTTTGCCTGAAGCTTGTCGTCGCTATTCCAGGAGATGTTTCCGATGGCCAGCGTTCTTCCTCCGATATGGCCCAGCAGCCATTTGGCAGCGAGAGATGGTGGCTCAAGCTCCGACCAAACAGGCGTGTGAACGACATCATATTCAAAGGCAAGCCCATTTGCACCAGATTTTATTGTGTCTTCGATATATTTTATTGCACCCTCCACATTCTGGGTTGTGAGGACATGTGCAAGATAATCGTTGCTCAGACGAACATAAACTGGTTTATCGCTTAAAACACAGGCCTGGCCCACATCCTCGGCAGGCAAAGAGGATATCACTGTGAAGTCAGCAACCTTTGCCATCTCCGCAAAATTATATCCTTCGCTCCTGTCGAATGGATTGCCAATGGCCACTCCAAGTTTCGCAGGTCCAAGATCAGAGGTCAGGTTTCTGGCATCATTTACGATCTGCATGATCTGATCCTGCTTCCACTGCGTCCATCGTTCCTGGTTGTAGCTATTGGAATTGACCTTGCTGAGATCTATGCCTGTGTCCTCGTAGAACTGCTCCTTGCAGAAATTGCAGTAGCAATAGTTTTCATCCTGAAATCCGAAATCATAGAGGACAATGCCATCTGCTTTGTAATCCTCAATCAGCGTTTCCATCTGATTGTAGAGATTCTCCCTGACCTCCGGATTTGCAGGGCAAAAGCGAGTCGCATTGCCGCCTATATCCGGATTTGCTGCCTGCAGAAGGCTATCTTCGATTTTGGAGCTGTCTGTTTGATAATGATCGAGCCCTGCTTCAGCGAGCATTATGGCCTTTGCCTGAGGGACCTCAGTTATGTCGCCTGAAGTGGTTTCTTCATCGGCTATGACCGGCACCTCAAGGGTTGCAGTGATATAGGCTTTCAGGCCATCCTTATGAGCAGCTTCGATCAGCCCTTTTGACAGCTCGCCTGATCCATGAATGATTATCGAGCTGATGTTTGCTGCTTTGAATGTGCTCAGGATGGCTGATGCTCCATATCTTTGCAGATCGCTCTCTTCCACCCAACCGCTTCTGTCTCCGGCCTGAACAGCTCTTGGAAGTATCATCAACGGGACGTCTTTGGTTTCATTGCCCTCAGACCAGACGGCAAGAGGCGTAGCAGCAATGGCTGCGTGCCAATCATCTGCACCCACTAAAATTGCATCATACTGGCTGTCTTTGACCCCCTGTTCGAGAGGCGTCTCCTCTGCGATGCACTGCACGATACAAGATATGATTGCCATGGATAGTAGTAGATATTGCAGCTTCACGCTTTCACCTCTTCAGTCTCTATGCCTGCATCCTGCAGCGGCTTCTTGTATTTTGCATCGATATCGCCTATGTAGAGAGCCCTGGTGAGGCTGACATTCTTTTCTGTCATATCTCTTATTGCGGAATTTGCCCCTTCTGTCACATTTCCCTGGCAGACGATCATCGGTGCGCCCGATACCTTGGACAGAGAATATGCCCTGAAGATATCTGCGGGCTCTTCATTGCATAATATCGCATCAGCAGTTCCATTTCTCCAGATATTTGCAGCATACAGCCAGCATTCTTCATAGAGACTGTCTCCACCAAGGCGCTTGATCTGGGATCCTTTCAATTGTCTCTCGGCATCGCCTGATACTATGGATTGGTTTCCAAGGATCAGGATCTCTGAATAGTCCTGCAGCTTTTCCAGATCGGCTTCATTGATCTTTGCCGGATTGGTTGTGACCACATCGAACTCAACTGTCCCATTGCCCATGACGCTTGAAGAGGCAATGGTGCTGTGGATGAAGTCATCTCCAGTCAGCACAGCCATGCCTTCCGGTGCGACCACATCGACGGAAGAGACCTCTTCCGGCATGGGGATGCCATGTGAGTCCATGAGGCGGAATATGATGGGATATTCTCCGCTCTCTGACGCCAGCATTGTGAAATTGGCGATTCCCGGGTTCGATGGATCAACTTCCACTGTCTGGGCCAATGGTATGACCATTAATTCAGGAGGTGTGATTATTCCTACCATTACGGTCTCCTTGACATCCAGCATGATCTTGAATGAGCCTTTGTAGGTCTTGTTGACCACCATTTTATCAGGAACCTGAATATCGACATTGTAGCCTCTCACAGCCACTGCAAAGTCAACTGCAGCTTCTACCGACGAGTTCATGGACTTGTTGCCAAGCGATGTGGCAGTGATTGTCAGATTATTCTTCTGTCCGGGCTTCGTGGTCTCTATTTGCAATTGCATCGTATGAGTCGTGCCAGGATCGATGGACAGGTTATAGGGAAAATCGGGAGTTTTTTTGCCATCGAGCAGAGTCACGCTCCAGCCATCGGGAAGCTGTCCGATGTCAATTGAGGCCACATCTCGAAATGCGCCAAGGTTCTTGACGGATAGATCGAATTGAGCGATGTCCTCGGCATTGGCTGAGAGTTCGGCTGATTTGGCGTCATCGATTGTCATGCCTATGCCGTAGCTCTCCTGGGCAATGACATTTAAATTGAAATCGATTCTGATCGGCAGCGAGGGTGGTTCGCTATCCAGCAAATATAAAAATCCCGTGTAGGTTCCGGGTTTGGCTTCAGGAGGGAGCGCGAAGTAGACCTTTATCTCCGCCTTGTCCTCAGGCATGAGCGGCTTGTCTTCCAGATCATCAGGTATACTCAGGAAAATATAGCCCCTGGCAGTTCCGCTAATCTCCGTTTTCGAGATCTTGTAGATTGCATCATCTCCGATATTGGCGACCTTTAGCGTTCTCTCCTCCAGATCACCGGGATGAAGTACCACATCAAATCTTTCCTTGTCTGGTTCCAGCTGAGCATAGCTGGCAGCAGTCAGCAGGAAAAGGATAACAATCGAGTATATTGGCCTCATTTGACACCACACGAATTCATGCGCTGGATTTTTCTACAGTTGATACCCCACTGCACTTCCTGTTCTTAAAGAGTATTCTGAAACAATAAATAATCTTCTCTGAGGATCGATCTGAACAGGCTATCTCGACAGGATATTTG
>DAONDW010000014.1:12549-14955 GCA_035402785.1 Methanothrix sp.
GGACAGGGTATTTGGACAGGCTAATTTATATCTGATCTGCTCGATAGCCTGAACAAGGTGGTGTTTATTTGGATCGCGAGAAAGCCTTTCTGGTGGCAACGCCCTTTAAGAAACGGGGCAAAACTAGTCTGAAGATCAGCGATTTTATCTTTGCTCTTTCTCTGGACCTGAAATGGGGACCTCCAGAGAAGGTGCGCGCTCTCCTGAGAGAGGCTGAGGCAGAGGGCATGGTCAAAATGGACGGAGAAATGGTTCATGCCGTATTTGATGCGGCGGCTGTGGAGGTCCCAGTGGGATTCAAGCCGTCATCTGAGGAGGGCATACTGGATCAGGGAATCAGGCTCATCACCTCGCATACGGGAATGAGCAGAAAAGAGGTCATTGCTCTGGCAAATGAGAGGCAGGATTCTTTGAAAAAACTGGTGGAGCTGGATGCCGTGGTGCTTCTCATAGCCAGGGAGATGGGGATTGATGTTGCAGACCTGGCACAACGGGCATACGAGAACCTGCTGGCGCGCTCCAGGGAGGAGACGGGCTTGACGCAGGGCTCGCAGCAATGCGCATAGATGATTTCCGCAGTCAAGTTGGTTTATGAAATCCGTGAAAGGAGAGCGCAAAATGGCAAGCACAACCCTTTACGAGCTGCTCGGCTTATCCAGGATGTGTGCCGATGAGATTGCCAAGAGAGTTCGGGCAACATATTACGACTCAAAGACGCCTGACGAGTGGATTAAACGATTGGTAGAGGAGTTTCACATCGACCAGCAGAACGCAGAGATCTTTGCGTGTGGATGGTTTGCAGGAAAATATGCGGGGGTATCTGAGGTCTTCAATACAGTGCAAAAGGAGATGGACAGGAAGGAGCTGGATCTGGAGGAGAAGAGAGCCAAAGAGAGCCGCTATTCGCCTCCGGATGGTTATGCATGACGGTTATACATGATGGATCTGAATGATGGATGTGCAGAATCGCAAGGTTAATCTTGCATGGGGAAAGGACGATGGTATTATGACCCCCAGGGTTCTGTTCACAACAGTTTACAAAAATAGCTCCGAGCCTTATGACTATATCGGGTCCAATACAAGGTCATGGTTTCGCTTCTACTGGCCGCGCATTCAGTCCTTTGGCCTGAGGTTCCTCAAGCAGAATATCCCTGAGCTTGAGATTCTGGAGTTCCCGACATGGGACGAGTACCAAAAAAAGCTGCAAGAGGGCTGGGATGTGGTTGGGCTCTCTTTCTATTTGAGCGAGACCCATGAGGCAATTGAGATGGCAGAGGCTGCACGCGCTGCCGGGGCTGGAGAGGTTTGGGCTGGAAACTATGGCGCTCTTACCACTGCAATTCAGGATAAGTTCGACAGGATATTTGTTGGATACTCTGAGCGGGAGCTTGCTCCCTATTTTGGCAGGCAGATCAAGGACATCATTCATCCGCCGCTCATTGAATATCTCAATACGCCATTTGGAATCAAGCTGAATATTTACGGGGTGATGTTCACCACGCGGGGCTGTCCGATTGGCTGCAAGTTCTGCCAGACTCCTGTCTTCTGCAATAAGCCGAACATCATTTCTCTGGAGAGCATTGAAAGAGTTCTCGCCTACTACAAAGAGCACGGCATCAATGTGGTTTTGATAGAGGACGAGAACTTCGGGTGCAACCGAAAGCATGCTGATGCAGTGGTTGAGCTTCTCGACAAGTATCAGATGGTCTGGGGCTGCATGGCCAGGGCGGACTATCTGAGAAGGAAGATCAACGACTGGGCTGACATGAGAAAAAAGAATGGCAGGAAGGTTGCAGGATTCGGGGGCGCGGCTATCGGCATAGAGAACCTTCATCAGGAGCGCCTAAACGACATCAAGAAAAAGGAAGGCACCGAGGATATTCTTGAGACGCTGCGATTATTGCAGGAAAGAGGGCTAGGCACCGTCGGATACTACATGATAGGCTTTGAGGATGATACAAAGGAATCTCTGCGCGAGGACATTGCAAAGCTCGCAGCTCTGAAGCTTGACATCACCCAGATCTGCGTGATAACGCCTCTTCCTCAGACGCCCATGTACAGTGAGATCGAGGAAAAGTTCGGCATCTGGGATCACGATTATCATAATTATGACGGCAAGCACATGGTCTGGAATCATCCGAAAATCGCTCCGGAGGAGTTCCCAAAGATCCTGGACTGGTCCTTCAAGAAGGTCCATCCCTGGAGCACACCCATTCGCACCAGCGGACGGGTCTGGGGCAATGCCTATCGCTATGGTGGCTGGTCTGGAGTAAAGGAGGTCTTCGGCTACATCAGCCGGGCCAATAAGTTCGACTGGAATGCTGGAATGAGGCTATTCAAGGTAGATGAGACGAAGAGCTAGGTGCTGGAATTGAGCACGATAGCTGAAGAGAATAACTGAACACA
>DAONDW010000015.1:0-1794 GCA_035402785.1 Methanothrix sp.
GCCTCTTTCAGCTCGTCAGGGTGCGGCAGCTTCAGGTAAGAATATCCTATTATCTCCTTCAGAGGACGTCTGAACAGCTCAGACATGCGCCTGTTTGCCTGAATTATCGTTCCTTTGTCGTCTGCTATTATTATTCCCGCTGTGGAGGTGTCGAAGATGGTTCGAAGGTAAAATTCCCTCTCGCGCAATGCCTCCTCGGCTTTCTTCCTTTCTGTTACATCATTTATGACCCCGAACACCATTCTCTTCTCCGGATCATATTCTGCCAGAGAATGTATATCGAGGATCTGACCATCATTCGGCCTTTTTATTTTAAATTCCACATTGTATGGAATATCATTCAAGGTGAGATCCTCAAGCGCCCGGTCAAGATAAGAACGATATTGCGGCAACGGAATGCTCAATACCTTTGAAATGATATCCTCGTCATCATTTCCCAGTCCATAAATCCTTCTTGCGCCTTTTGAGGCGCGAAATATTTTCTTGTCCAGAGATATCTCCCAATGACCGAACCTGGCGATCTCCTCAGCTCTCATGAGCCGCTTCTCGCTGTGCTTCAAAGCTTCGCTTGCCTTTTTTTCCTCAGAAATGTCGCGCACGCTGGCCAGGATCTGAGTCTCACCCAAAAGCTGTATGCGAGTGAGCAGAACTGCTGATACAAACTTCTCTCCATCGGGCTTGAGAAATGTCCATTCGAAGCTGTGAGATTCATTTTGCAGAGCCTTCTCTATCATCCTGAAAAATCCTTCAGAGGAGATCTGCCCATCCGGCTGCATCTCTGCAGATAGATCAACGGGGTGCATCTCCACCAGTTCTGCAATATCTTCTATCCCAAATATCTTAAGAGCTGCTGGATTTGCCCTGGAGAACTTCCAGGAAGGCAAAGAGAGCGTCATCAAAGCATCCCTGGAGCTTTCAAATATGGTTCTGAAGCGCTCTTCGCTCTCCCTTCGCGCAATCTCCTCGTGTTTCCGGCCTGTCACATCCCTGATGGATTGGATAGCTCCTGCAACATTGCCACGGCTGTCATAAAGAAGAGAGGCAATGCCCCAGAGAAAGGCACCCTTTCCATTGTTGAGGTTGGGTGCAAAGGACTCGCCTATCAATTGGCTGTCTCTTCTTTCAATGCTCAGATATTTCTCATGCATCTTTGGAACATCCTCGGAGAGGAGATCTATGAGAATTGGTCGAGGCTCCCCGAAAAACGGCCTGGAATATGCGTAATCGCCGCGTCCGATCATATCCTCCTTGGCTATGCCGGTCATGTCCTCTATGGCTCTGTTCCAGGCAATGACAACACCTTGCTTATTCACGGCAAATGTAGCATCTGGCAGGAAATCGATGATGTTGGCCATCCTCTTTTCCGATTCTCTGAGGACCTCCTCGGCATGTTTTAATTCGGTGATATCGGAGTGAATGCCTATGGCTCGCAGGGCCTTGCCTTCTTTTGTCCTCTCGATTACCCGGCCACGATCCAAAATCCACTTGTAGCTTCCGTCTTTTGAGAGGATTCGATGCTCATTGCGGTAAATTGGGGTCTCACCCCTCAGATGCTTTTGCAGCTCCATGCAGCATCCAGGCAGGTCATCAGGATGAACTCGCGTTTTCCATTCGTCGAGGTTATTTCCTATCTCATGCTCCTCGTACCCCAGCATTGCCTTCCATTGTGGCGAGAAATATACCAGATTTGTCAGGATGTTCCAGTCCCAGATGCCATCGCCAGATCCTTCTATTGCCAACTGCCAGCGGGCCTCGCTCTCGCATAGCTTCATCTGAAGATGGTCCCGCTCTTTT
>DAONDW010000015.1:1894-14748 GCA_035402785.1 Methanothrix sp.
CTGCCAGCGGGCCTCGCTCTCGCATAGCTTCATCTGAAGATGGTCCCGCTCTTTTTCAGGGAATGGATTTGATGGCACTCTAACAGAAATTTTCTCGCATAGCTTCATCTGAAGATGGTCCCGCTCTTTTAGTGCCTGCAGGAGCCTGTCATTGCAGAGGATGACGTCCTCCTCAATGAGCTTCCTGGGCTCATCAGGTTGCTCCAATTTGCACGAATCTGGATCGCCGATATCGCTGGTCGTGCCAAAAATGCTCCTCAGTCCATCGGGCTTGCGATATGCCGATATCCTCGATCGAACCCAGATAGTCGTGCCGCCGGCCTTTTCCAGACGGTATTGCACAGTCATGCCTCTAGCTTCCACATTTATCGCCTGGCGGAGGCACTTTTCAAGCTTGGGCCGGTCCTCTGAATGGACATATGACAGATATCTTTCAAAGCTGTCCTGGATAGAGCCTTCAGTCAGTCCGAGCATCCTATCAGCAACGGGCGAGATATAGGAAGAGACGATTTGATCCCGGCAATCGACATCATAGCTCCAGATGATATCGGATATGCTTGAGAGGACCTGCTCTAACCGGGCAGTGTTCTTCTCCGATGGCGGCATTTCTTCGGAGATGGCCTCCTTGATTTGTGCGCGATCGTCGAAGATAACACCCATGAATTGGTGGTAATAAATGATTCGGAATATAGGTCTTTCGGAAGATATTTGCATATGTCTTTTCCCTTTAATTTATATCTTCCTCGCAATGATATCAGACATCGTTATGCTGCTGATGCTTGATTGCTTATGCGTATCCGATTCCAAACGATGGATCATTGGCTTATGCAGTCTGCTGTTGCACTTTGTACTTATTTTCTTTCTCGGCAAAGAGATCATTTTTAAAGAGAAAAAGATCATTGAATATATAGAGAGATGACAAATGGCCTTGAAAAAGACTATGTGAGTTGCAGCCGGCATATTCGCGATAACAGGGATTTTCATTATGCAGAAAATTATGTCTGGTTCATTTTAGGGCTGTAATGGTCCTGAGAGCGAATTCGATGTCCATGCAAATATAAATACCTGGAACATATCTGAATTAATACTGCTGGTGTTTTGCATGAATAATGATGTTACGCCCCCAATCTGGCATTATGGTATATCAATACTGATAATTGTATTGGGATTTGCTGCATTTGCAGGTCTGATCTATAGCGGCATCGCAAATATGCAAAGCGATCTAATTCAGATTATAGCTCCTTCTGACGAAAAGCTCAATTTCGAAAAGCCTGGCGAGTATACGGTTTTCTATGAGAATAATAGCGTGGTCAATGGCAGGTACTTCAGCACCAACGAGAGGTTTCCGCCTTTGAGCCTCTCTGTACGGGAGATTTCTACTGGCGAGTATCTGAGCGTCTATCCGTCAAATGAGAGCCTGACATATTCAATGGGAGGACGCAGCGGACGCTCTATCATGGCCTTCGATATCATCAGGCCAGGAGCCTACGAGGTCAAGACAGCCTATTCTGAAAATACAGGATCCGAAATCGTCCTGGCAATTGGAACAGGCATAAAGGAGGGGCTGTTCTCGACCATCATTCTCTCTCTGGCTGTCATCTTCGGCTCCATTGCCCTGGCTGCTGTGATCGCTTACTCCACTTATCGAAAAAGAGAGAAGGCATTATCCAGAAAGGAGGACGAGGAGAGGATGGTGAAAGGCAGCTTCTGATGATCGGGCCATCAGTCCCTTGGCCATTTTCCTCTACCAGCCGTTGTAATGCACGCGCTCCCGCCTGTACCTTTGAGGTTCTTCTGGAGTCTCTGCTGGAAATCCCAGGGCGATCAGCGCAAAGGGCGTGATCTCATCGGGAAGGCTCAGATGCTTTTGAAAGGCACCAATTCTATCTTTTAGAGGATATATTCCAGCCCAGACAGCTCCCAGGCCCAGGTCATGTGCAGCCAGCAGGATGTTCTCTACAGCAGCAGAGCAATCCTGAACCCAGAATTCAGGATATTTCTTCAGAGAATCATCGCCGCAGACCAGTATCGCTGCCGCAGATTGCCTGCACATGGAGGCTGTTGCACAAAATCGTGGAATGTCGTTTAGCAGCTTTCGGTCATTGAGGACGACAAACTGCCAGGGCTGCTCATTTCCTGCAGACGGCGCAAACATGGCCGCCTCCAAAAGCTTTTCTATAACCTCATCCGGCACCGGCTTATTCAGGAATTTCCTTATGCTGCGCCGGGTCTTTATTGCTTGCAGGGTCTCCATGATCAATACCTTCAAATCTAATTGAATAGTTATGGGTTTGCCTTTATAAATCAGTTGCTGCTTTGCACCTGTTTATGGAAATAAGGAAAATGAAGAATCATGATGAAGTCCCAAATATCCCCCAAATTTAACTGGAAATTCTATAACAATCGTTATCGGCAGGCAGCATTCGAAGCTTCGGATAGACTTAAGTAGCATTATGCAAGGATTGATACCTGATCAACCTTACATTACAGTGAGCTTATGGGGCATGATGAATTTGGCGCCTTTTATCGAGATACGGGATTTGACGGTTAAATTTGGTGACGTTGTAGCCCTTAAGAATCTGAATCTTATCATAGAAGAGGGCGAAGCTGTAGGCATTTTGGGCAGGAGCGGTTGCGGCAAAAGCGTTCTAATGCATGTTCTGCGAGGCGTTGAGGCCTTTCCCGGCATGAGCGGCAGCGTGATCTTTCACGTATCCAGATGCGATAAATGCCGCCATGTGGAATTGCCCGGACACGCAGGCCAGATGTGTCGCTGCGGCGGCACTCTCAAGCCAGTTGACGCAGATTTTGTAACATTGGATATCAATGATCCTCTGCGGCGCGACATTACCAATAGAATTGCAATCATGCTGCAGAGAACCTTCGCCCTCTACGGCGATGAACGCGTGATCGTCAATGTCATGCGGGCTGTAGAAGAAAAGGGAGAGGCTATGAGCGTTCATCGCGCTGCCGACCTTCTCGATGAGGTGAATTTATCTCACCGGCTTATGCATGTGGCCAGAGAGCTGTCTGGTGGAGAGAAACAGCGCGTGGTCCTGGCTCGGCAGCTCGCCAAGTCACCCATGGTCCTTCTTGCAGACGAGCCGACGGGAACTCTTGATCCCGGCACAGCCAGGGTTGTGCATGAATCCATCAAGCGCGCAGTCAAGGACTTCAATATGACCCTGATCATCACAAGCCACTGGGAAGATGTCATGGTCGAGCTGACCGACAGAGCCATATTGCTTGATGGCGGAGAGATTAAGGCCGAAGGCGATCCCAAGGATATTGCAGAAAAATTCCTGGCAATGGCCGGAACTCTTGGCAAGCGCGAAGAAGTCGAATTAGGGGCGCCCATAATCAAGGCAGGCGGCCTGGCAAAGAGATATATCAGCATTGACCGTGGCGTAGTGAAGGCTGTGGACAATGTGAGCCTCGAGGTAAATGAAGGCGAGATCTTTGGCCTGGTTGGCGTTTCCGGCGGCGGCAAAACCACGCTATCCAAGATGGTGAGCGGCATCATAACGCCCACCGGCGGCAGCATATCTGTGCGGGTAGGAGACGATTGGGTGGATATGACCGTTCTCGGATCGAATGGTCGTGGCAGGGCAACAAAATACATCGGCATCCTCCACCAGGAGTACACTCTTTACCCATCCAGAAGCGTCATAGAGAACCTGACCGAGGCAATCGGCCTGTCTCTGCCCTTTGAGCTGGCCGAGAGAAAGGCCATCCACACGCTGGAAACAGTGGGGTTCTCTGAGGAGCAGGCGGAGGCAGTCCTGGAAAAGATGCCCGACGAACTCTCTGAGGGCGAGAGGCATCGCGTGGCCATGGCGCAGGTGCTGATAAAGGAGCCAAGAATTGTGATCCTTGACGAGCCTACGGGAACGATGGACGCAATTACGAAGATTGAGGTGACCAAGTCCATCCTGAACGCCCGCCAGGAGCTTGGAGAGACGTTCGTAATAGTGAGCCATGATATGGATTTCGTGAAAAACGTCTGCGACCGGGCAATGCTTATGAGAAACGGGCAGGCGATATTCACAGGCATTCCAAGCGAGGTCCTGGCCAAGATCACGGAAGAGGAAGAGAAGGAGATGCTGGGGAGTTAATTTGAAAGTCTTCGTTGATGGCAGAGAGATCGAGCTATTGCCCGGCGCGAAGCTTGCCGATGCGCTTGAAAAAACCGGTGCCAATCCCGCGCCCGGTGCAATAGTAGGAGTTGTCAAGGGCCGGGGCGAAATGTCGCGCCAGACAAACTCCTATTGGCTGCTCACCACCAAAGGCAAATTGAGGATCGAGCTACTTGATACAGACCTGCAAAAGATATGGCATGAGAGCATAGACGGGATTTCCGGTTCAACTGCCAGATGGGCCTCGGCTGATGGCGTGGCCTTCGGGCCATTCTCATCCCATATATCTTTTGCGCGCGATGCCAGCGAATACAGCCGCTGGGAAGTCGTGCTTGGTGCAGCAGGATTTGAGGCCGATACCACACAGCTTATTTTCGTGAGACGACGGCACACGGCAGCCTATGGCACGCCCAAAGACGGAGGAGTCGTCGGCCACATAGTAGGAGGAAAGAACACTTTAGACCGTCTGGCAGCCGGAGACAGGATTGAGGGAATAACGCCTATCGTTGAATGGCAGGACATCACAGAGAAGCTGGCCACCCAGGATATGACGCTCTCACTTGAAGATGGAATGGAGATCTTCACTGCAGTTGATGCGGAACTGAATGAAAACGCACCTCTAGGCGCGGAATTCTTCCTGGCCACGACAAGGGGTGGCACATTCAAGATCGATTCGGCTTCAAGCTCCTATGTTTCAACAGATCAGCTCCTCAAGGAGCCTGTGATCTTCGAGCACCGGGAGCCCCGTCTGGAGGGAGCTGTGACAGTCAGAACCAGCGGGAGAGGGCTTGGCAGGGTTTTTATCTATAAGCAGGACAGAACCTCAAACCCGGGGCACTCAGTTGTGGCAAAGATCACATCCGGAATGGATATGATCAAGCTCGCAGGTCCTGGCCAGAAGATAACCTTCCGGGTGAAGCCTGAGCGCATCATGCACCTCGGCAGAAGCCTGAAGGACGCGCTTTCTGAGATGAGGACCCTCGGCATTGAGGCCAGCGTTGAGGGCTATCAGGGAGAGGATGCAGTGGTGGTCAGGCAGGATCCCGGAGCTACCATGTCAATCCTTAAGGAAAAGAAGGTCCAATTTTATTCCATTCCATCAAACAGGCTGGTCGCAGTGAAGCTCTACAGCGATCTGGCTCCCAAAACCCTGGATTACTTCCGGCATGTCACAGGGCTCAAAGAGAAGCCTGTAGGCCCTCTGCCTGTATATTTTGTATATGAAAATACCTTTCTATTCAAGCCGGAGATCGATGCTGTGAGCTATAAGGAGCTTCTGCCTGAAAACAAGCCTACTGGCCCGGTTCCTGCAGGCTCCATTGCAGTCTCCAACCAGGTCTCCAAGAAGATCGGCATGGTCGGGATCAGGCTGGCAGTGGACAGGCGCTACGGTCCATCTGGCGAGAAGTTCGAGGCCACAAACATCATCGGCCATGTGATGGAGCCGGAGAAGCTGAAGGACGTGGCTGAAGGGGAGACCGTCTACATTATGGAGGTGCGCTGATGCTGGTCACAAAATACGTGATAACTTCCTCGGAGTCGAATATCCTTCCATCTGATATCGCCATGAAGATCTATGCCTCGAAATATGATGTTACAGTCAAGGAGACCTGCTTTGGCGTCGTGATCAATGGAGAAGAGGATGTGATCAACGCACTGATCAAAGAGATCCGGGCACTGGATCCGTCAGGCATATTCTTCAAAGACAGGGGTTTTCCCCCAGGAGACCCCAGGCGCTGTCGCGGTCGCAGAGGCGGTGGCGCAAGGCCTGGATTTTATATGATCGAGTCCGAATCGAAGATTCTGCCCATGATCTCCAGGGCACTGGCCTGGGAAGGCGATGTCCCGGCCATTCCAGAAAAGAAGAGGCCTCTTCCCATCGGAAGGCTGGAAGAGATAGTAAAAGAGGGCTTATCCTGAGGTAAATCAATGGCAAAAGTTATCGTTTATCCCCCCACCAGCATGATTCTCTCAGACCTTGTGGAGAGGATGGGCCACAAGGCACTCGTAGTTCCGGAAGCTGTTCGCAACCTTGTTACGAAAGAGGCAATCCAATCACCGCCTTTGAACATGACACCTGAGGAGCCCAAGAAAGGACTGCGCTATGCAGCAGTGGATGTTCCTTCCGGGGTGCGCGGGCGCATGTCTCTGATCGGACCCATCATTGAGCAGGCCCAGGCAGCGATCATAGTCGAAGATCCCGGATGGCTCACCGGATGCGCCGGATGCTCTCGAACCAATGAGCTGGTGAGGCTGCTCATCAGGACGAAAGGCATTCCTGTGCTCGATTTATCATATCCCACGAATGATGATGAGGCCAAGGTCTTTGTGAGAAAGATCAGGTCGTTTTTGGAGGGACTGAAATGATTCGCATTGCGCAGCTATCCTGTGGCGCTGAGTACAGCGGCATTCAAAAGGAGATCGAAAGGGCTGCAGAGACTGTGGGAGCAAAGCTCGTATATCCTGAGGTCTCACTCGATGACATCCTCAATGTCGAGAACACTTTTGGCGTGTCTGTGTCCTCCGGAGATCTGAACCTTGCAATGGCCAGGGCTGTGCGCATAGTCCAGAATCCGGATCTCGCCGATGCTGTAATTGTCATGACATGCTTCCGCTGTGCAGAGGCTGCGATCATTCGCTCTGAGATTCGAAAGTACATTCATGAGCATTCTAAAATCCCGGTACTGAGCTACTCCTTCACCGAGAGGACAACAGCCGAGACGCTTCTGACCAGGATGGAGGCTCTGGTGACAACAGTCAAATTCCGGGGCCTTTTAGCCAGGGAGAAGCAGAAGGGACTGACAGCAGGCATAGACTCCGGGTCCACCACAACCAAATCGGTCGTGATGAGGGACAACGAGGTGATAGGCACAGGCTGGGTTCCTACCACCGAGGTCTTGAAGAGCGCAGAAGATGCTCTGCAGAGTGCTCTCAAGACGGCGGGCGTGACCAGAGAGGATCTCGCTGGAATTGGCGTGACCGGCTATGGCCGTTTTCTGGTTGGCAAGCACATCAACGCCAAACTGATTCAGGAAGAGATCACAGTCAACTCCAAGGGCGCAGTCTTCCTGGCTGACTGCCAGAAGGGTCCTGCCACTGTCATTGATATCGGTGGCATGGACAACAAAGCCATCTCGGTGCAGGATGGAATTCCCGGCGGATTCACGATGGGCGGAATCTGCGCCGGAGCCTCAGGCCGATTCCTGGAGCTGGCAGCAAGGCGGCTTGGCATAGACATAACTGAACTTGGAAAGCTTGCTCTCAAGGGCGACTACAGAAACGTGGCCATGAACAGCTACTGCTATGTATTCGGCACTCAAAGCCTCGTCAACAGCCTGTCGCTTGGCTGCAAGCCTGAAGATGTAGCAATGGCAGCCTGTCATTCTGTGGCAGAGCAGGTCTATGAGCAGCAGCTTCAGGAGGTAGAGGTCAAAGAGCCCGTCATAATGGTCGGCGGGACATCTTTGATAGAAGGGCTTCCAAAAGCCATGGAGGATCTTCTCCAGTTCAGGGTAATCGTTCCTAAAAACGCCCAGTACATTGGAGCAGTAGGCGCTGCGCTGCTCGTATCGGGGCTGCTGGAGGATTGAGATGGACCCAATGGAGGTCTTCAAAATTGAGGTCTCGGGCGATGAAGAGTACGGTTCCAAAAAGTACCGTGAGCTCATCATGGACATCCTGCAGGACCTGGGCCTCATCCGGTCCATCGGCAGGCTTTATGTCTATATCGATATCTCAAAGCCATTTTTTGCCGTCTACGGCCTTCTTCGTTCCGGCATTCCGCCATTGACTGCAAAAGATGTGGGCGACGTGATGCATGTGGCAGGCGGCTATCAGATCAAGATCAATGATGAGGAGCACATGGCTAATCTGCTGCAGGCGCTCTGGCAGCGCTACGGAAGGGAGAGAGTGGCGCAGCCTTCGCGAGATGTCCTGATAATTGCATCGGACTCGTCTCCATCAGAGCTGGTGGTGGCAGACCTTGAGTCCGAATTCCTGCAGGATCTGACCGATGCCCTCGTGAGAATAGCTCCTGAAGGCTTTCGCAACAGGCGCAATGAGATGACAAAAGACAGCTTCTTTTTCATTGCCGCTGAGGAGAGCCTGACTCTGCAAATGGTATCTGAGATCAAGGAAAAGATCCGGGAGATGGAGAATGCTTGAGCCTGTGATGTTCACGGGAGGGTTGTACAAGCACGACCTGATCGTGGAGCTGGTAGAGGATCTGGGCGGCTACGTCCTGCAAAAGAATGTGACGCAAAGCGAGGTCATCCTGCTGATATTGGTTCCAACCGAGGATAAGCCTGTCCTTGAGGCACTGAGCAACGAGCTGAGAGGCGAGCTGGTGAGAGCGCCCCTTGCAGGAACCGAGGTCGCAGTTGTCACTCCTACCCTTGCCATTCACCACCTGCCCCATACTGCCTGCGATATTGCAGAATACCTGCGGAGACATGGCTCCAAAACCAATATGCTTGGGCTGGCGAGGGGCGTCGGCAGGGAGATCGCCCAGATCAATGAGTATGAGACGGCACTCATCAATGAGCATGACGCTGCTGTGTTCATCTTTGGCAATTTTGCAGACTGCATCAAGAAAAAGGAGAGCCTTTACAGGAACATCAGCGTTCCTGTTGTCGTCACCGGCGGCCCCAAGATCGAGGCCAAAGAGCTGCCCTATGCATTCGAATATGTTCCTTCAATTGGGCGGGTGGCTCATAGGGCCAAGAAAGCCACTGAGATAGGAACCCTGGATGGGATAGTGGCATCCATAGGCAGGGCTCTGGACAAGACCCGCGCCACCATCGCCAAGGACCCGCTGACGATCTCGCCCCCAAGGGTGATGGATGCAGTTCGAGAGCAGGTTCCGGATGTTGAGTTCTCCTATTCGCCTCTGCCAATAGCCCTCAATCTCAATGGCGTGAGGGTGAAACTGCCCTATGGTGCTTACAAAGATGCTGTGGCGGCTGTGACCTTTGATGAGGGTGCCAGGCTCGGGGAGATTGCCAGCATCATGCCCTCACGTATGAAGGACTATATACTTGTAAGGATATTGCCTGCCTCTGAGACCGGATTAGTCTTCTAAATCCGGGCGTTTGGATGATATGGTTTAGGAGATCGCCATGAGCTTTGAGGATGAGCTTGATGCCATACTGGTCAAGGGCAAGGAAAGGGCAGCAAAGGATATTCTGAAGTCCGTTGAGGATGCCTATGGAGAGGTTCCTTATGTGTTTCAATTCATGCAGGACAATCCAGAGATCCTCATAACGAAAGTCCTGCATAATAATTCTATCCAGAGAAGCTCAGGTCTGGATGCAAAGACCATCGAGCTGATATCTGTAGCAGTATCTGCCGCCATGAGGTGCAGCCATTGTCTGAAACTGCATATCCGAATCGCCACAAACCTCGGAATTCCTGATGAGCAGATTGCAGCCGCGGTTTTCCTGGCAGGAAACCTGGCCTCATCCAGCGTGCTTGCCACAGCCACCCGCCATCTCGATCAGGAGCGGGAGGTCTGCCGCATCTGCGAATTGGGCAGCGAGGCCTGCAAGATACAGGGCAATGCACAGCAGGATTGAGAGCAGAATGGACCCCGCAGAACCTGAACCATTGGATCGATGAGCGCCATATCTTTTGAGATACTGAAAAAGGACTGCGGGACTTCAGCCCGGACAGGCATCATAAAAACCAGAAGGGGAAACATCGAGACACCCTATCTGGTTCCTGTGGCGACGCTTGGAAGCGTCAGAGCACTGGGCTCTGATGACCTGCTCTCCCTCGGAGTGCAATGCTCTCTTGCCAATACATATCATCTTCACCTGGAGCCAGGAGATGAGCTGATCGCTCGACAGGGCGGCCTGCAGCGTTTCATGGGATTTGACCGTCCTCTTTTCACAGACTCAGGCGGCTTTCAGGCCTTTTCTCTGGGCTTTGCGAGAGAGCACAACATCAGCAAGATAGGAAACATCTTTCCACAGGAGCTGGAGAAGCATTGCCCTGGCGGCGGGGCGTCAGATCAGCAGACTGATGCAATCCAGGGAGATGATGCGGGCCTGACGGGCCGGGATCATTTCAGGAAAAAAGAGGTCAGATCAAAAGCCCCGAAAAAGGAAAATCTGACTCGCATCAGCGACGAGGGCATATCCTTCAAATCCCAGTCTGACGGAGCCTGGCATTTTCTGAATGCAGAGAAGTCCATGAAAATTCAGTCCAACCTTGGATCAGATATCATCATGGCATTTGATGAATGCACCTCGCCTCTGTCTGATTACGATTATACCAGGAAAGCAATGCAGCGAACTCACGTCTGGGCTACAGAGTCGATTCGGTATCATGATAAAAGCCAGGCTCTCTACGGCATAATTCAGGGAGGGTGGTTTGAGGATCTGAGAAAAGAGAGCACCGAAGCAATCTCCTCAGAGCCTTTTGACGGCATTGCCATTGGCGGTTCTCTTGGCAACTGCAAACAGGACATGCATCAGGTCCTGGACTGGACTGTTCCGAGGCTTGATGAAGAGCGGCCAAGGCATCTGCTTGGAATTGGTGAGATCGATGACATCATTGAATGCGTGGCGCGCGGAATTGACACATTTGACTGCGTATCTCCCACCAGAATCGCCCGCAGGGGAAGCCTCCTGCTCTCGCCCGAAGCTGGGGGTTCTCTTGACAACAAGTTCCGGCTGAACATAAAATCCTCAAAATTCAAGGAGGATAGCAGGTCCATCGATCCGAACTGCACATGCCCTGTGTGCCGCGCTTACTCCAGAGCATACCTTCGCCACCTTTATGTCTCGCGGGAGCTGTCCTATTTCCGGCTGGCAACCATTCATAATCTTCATTTCATGCTTCTGTTCATGGAAGGGATTCGAGAGAGCATAAGATCTGCAACCTTCCAGGAGCTGAAAAGCAGGTGGCTTGGAAATAATCGTTGAAATGATAGTTGAATCCGGCAGGGGGGCGGTGGCATGATCTGCGACAGAGGACCATTGAAGATCGACAGGATGCAGGCGAGCATAATCCTCTGCGGTTTATACCTGTTTTTCTCAATGGCAGGAAACATAGCAGCCACCAAGGTCACCTATTTTGGAGGCCTTGTCATGGATGCGGGATTCATCTATTCTCTCACATTCACATGGCGCGATCTGATTCATAAGCAGCTTGGCCAGAAGGCGGCAATTACAACGATATGGCTTGCAGCTGCTGTCAACCTGCTTGCAGCCCTTTATTTTCAGCTTGTGGTCCTTCTTCCGGCGCAGACTGACTGGGCAAATGCCGGAGGCCAGGCTGCCTGGCAGTTTCTCTTCTCGCTTCAGATGAGAATCACATTTGCCTCAATTCTCACAGCCCTCATTGCTGAGCTGATTGACACCAGGGTCTACAGATTCTGGACCTCTGGCGGAAGGGAGAGATGGCCGCAGTGGTCGCGGGTATTTGCCTCCAATTCCATTTCAATTCCAGTAGACAGCCTGCTATTTCCCGTCATTGCATTTGCCGGGGTGGTGAGCACAGGCGGTCTCGTGGAGATGTTCTGGACAAATATAGCAGTCAAGGCGATAGTGACCATCCTCGTTTTCTGGACGATCTATCTGGTGCCGGAAAAGCCCATCTACAGGGACGACTGAGATTCAAAGGATAAGTAGTTTGATAATGGCATTTGGGGTTGGCAATGATGCATAGAGGAAAGTGTCTGGCAGCGCTGGCTGCTATTATTATCATTCTGGCGTCGCCTGCTATTGCTGGCGAAATCATTGTGAGAACAGGCGAGAGCATTCAGTCAGCAATAGATCTGGCGGACCCTGGAGAGGCCATTCTCGTTCAGGGTGGAGTATTCAGAGAGTGCCTGAATATCAGCAAGCCTTTGACGCTTGTTGGCATAGGCCGTCCGCAGATAGATGCCGGAGCCATGGGCAGTGCAGTTCTCATCAATGCTGCTGGTGTCAACGTGACCGGATTTGATATCAGGACCGTCCGGCGCACGGGCATTTATATCAGAGCAGATGATAATATCGTGCTGAACAACTCTATCAGCGGCTGTCTGGATGGCATTCGTCTGGAGCATTCGAAGGGAAACCGGATCATCTCAAACGACATCAATAACAATACCAATGGCATGTTCCTCTATTCTTCAGACAGGAACATCATTGCTTTCAACAGCATCCGGGATAACAACATCGATGAACAGAGCGATTGCGGAATTGCCCTTGCTTACAGCCGGGACAATCTCATCCAGTACAACGATTTGAAGGACAATGGCGACTCATCTTTATCTCTGAGATCTTCCGGGAACAATAGCCTTCGCGAAAATCGCATCAGCTTCAATGATTGGTATGGAATTTCGCTATCTGAGTCCAGCAACTACAATCTGATTGAAGGCAACAGCGTCTTTCAGAACAGGAACTCCGGAATCTATCTGGATAGCTCTCGCGAGAACATCGTTCGTGATAACACGGCAAAAGACAATTCCAGGGGCATTTATCTCTCTTACGACAGCAATGAGAATCTCATAAAGGATAACAAGCTCTCCTCGAACGACAAGGGGCTGCATCTGGCAAATCACAGCAGCAACAATACAATCGAGAACAATACAGCCAGGGAGAACGGATATGGCATCTTTTTATCCTTTTCATGTGGCTGGAATCTGCTCTTCTCCAATCATCTCATAGGCAATGGTCAGAATGCCTGCGATCTGGGGCAGACCAATCGCTGGGACAATGGAAGCATCGG